>JAAYZJ010000572.1 GCA_012514915.1 Lentisphaerota bacterium
CCAGTAGAGTAGGATTACGGGGCATCGGGGACGTTGCCCATGCGTCGCAGGACGGGATCGAGTGCGTGTTCGGGGAGGAAGGGCTGGAAGACATGGGGGCTGCCGGAGGGAACCTGCCGCGTGATCGCGGCGCAGTCGTCGTCCGTCAGCAGCGACGCGACACGCGTGGTGCGGAACTGGTGCGGCAGGCCGCTGGCCGCAATGAGGGCGACGCTCCGCTGGAGCGCGCCGACGTCGCACGGCGCGCCCGTCAGCACGGGGTACCGGGCCCAGGGGGCCTTGATGTCCATCGCGACGAAGTCGAGCAGGTGCGCGCCGAGGAGGGACTCGAGAACCCCGGGACGCGACCCGTTGGTGTCGAGCTTGACCAGCAGCCGCCTGGCGCGCAGCGCGCGGATGAAGCGCGGCAGTTCCGGCTGAAGGGTCGGCTCGCCGCCGGTGACGACCACGCCCTGCAGGCGCGGGGAGAGATCCGCCAGCCGCTCCAGCACGGCGGCCTCCGCCAGGTCGTCCGTCCCCTCCCCCGCGAGGAGATGCCCGTTGTGGCAGAAGGGGCAGCGGAAGTTGCAGCCGCGCGTGAAGACGACCGCCGCCACGCGCCCCGGGAAGTCGCACAGGCTCAGCGGCAGGAATCCGCCGATGCGGAACATCGCCTAGGCCCTTGCGGCGGCGCAGGCCGCGCCCGCGGCATCGGCCACCCGGAACGTGCTGCGCTCGCGGAATTCCTCCTGCTTGCCCTCGTTCCACTGGTTGACGGGCCGCAGGTAGCCGACGACGCGCGAATAGATTTCGGTCTCGTGCCCGCAGTCCGGGCAGGCGGGCTGCCGCCCGCGCAGGTAGCCGTGGTCGGGGCAGATGCTGAACGTCGGGGTGAGCGTGAAGTAGGGGAGACGGTAATTCCCGCAGACCGCGCGCACGAACTGCTTGACGGCTTGCGGATCGCTGACTGCCTCGCCAAGGAAGATGTGCTGCACGGTGCCGCCGGTATAGCGGGTTTGCAGGGGATCCTGCAGGTCGAGCACCTGGAAGATGTCGCTGCTGTATCCGACGGGGAGCTGGGTCGAGTTGCTGTAGAAGGGCGTCTCGGCCGTGCCGGCGGTGATCAGTTCGGGATAGAGGCGGCGGTCGAGCTTGGCCAGGCGGAACGAAGTCCCCTCCGCCGGCGTCGCCTCGAGGTTGTAGAGGTTGCCGGTCTCGTCCTGAAACTCGGACAGCCGGGCGCGCATGTGGTCGAGCACGCGTGCCGCCAGCGCCTGGCCCTCGGGCGTGCCGATGTCCTTGCCCAGGAAATTGAGGCAGGCCTCGTTCATGCCGGTCAGGCCGATCGTCGAGAAGTGGTTCTTCCAGAAGCACGCGTGGCGCTGGTGGACGTCGCGCAGGTAGAAGCGGGTGTAGGGATAGAGGTTGCGGCCGGTGAACTGCTCGAGCACCTTACGCTTGGTCTCGAGGCTGCTGCGCGCCAGCAGCATGAGCGAGTCGACGCGTGCGATGAAATCGTCGGCGTCCTTGGCCAGATAGCCTACGCGCGGCAGGTTGAGCGTGACGACGCCGATCGAGCCGGTCTGGGGGTTGGCGCCGAAGAGGCCGCCGCCGCGCTTGATCAGCTCGCGCTTGTCGAGCCGCAGTCGGCAGCACATCGAGCGGGCGTCGTCGGCGCTCATGTCGGAGTTGACGAAATTGGCGAAGTAGGGGATGCCGTACTTGGCGGTGACCTCCCAGAGGCGCTCGAGGCCGGGGGCGTCCCAGTCGAACTCGGGGGTGATGTTGTAGGTCGGGATCGGGAAGGTGAAGACGCGCCCCTTGGCATCGCCCTCGCTCATGACCTCGAGGAAGGCGGTGTTGAGCAGGCTCATCTCGGCCTGGTAGTCGCCGTAGACGGAACCGGGCTGCGGCCGGCCGCCGATCACGACGGGCTGGTTCGCGAGCGAGGCGGGCGGGACGAGATCCATCGTCAGGTTGGTGAAGGGCGTCTGGAAGCCGACGCGCGTCGCGACGTTGAGGTTGAAGACGAACTCCTGCAGGGCCTGGCGCACCTCGTCGGGGCCCAGGCCGTCGTGCCGGATGAACGGGGCCAGCAGCGTGTCGAAATTGGAAAAGGCCTGTGCGCCGGCGGCCTCCCCCTGCAGTGTGTAGAAGAAATTGACGATCTGCCCGAGGGCCGAGCGGAAATGCCGGGCGGGACGGCTCTCCGCCTTGCCCGAGGCGCCGCGGAACCCGGTCAGGAGCAGATCCTGCAGATCCCAACCGACGCAGTAGACGCTCAACTGCCCCAGGTCGTGCAGGTGCAGGGCGCCGTTGTCGTGGGCCTCGCGGATTTCCGCGGGATAGATCTTGTTGAGCCAGTAGATCTTGCTGACCTCGCTGGAGATGTGGTTGTTCAACCCCTGCAGCGAGTAGTCCATGTTGCTGTTCTCCTTGACGCGCCAGTCGAGCTTGTCGAGGTAGGCGTCGATCAGGTCGAGGTCGGCGCGGCTGACCATCTCGCGCAGGCGGGCGTGCTGGTCGCGGTAGATGATGTAGGCCTTGGCGGTGCGCCGGTAGGGCGACGTGATCAGCGTCTCCTCGACGACGTCCTGGACGAACTCGACCGTCAGCGGCTGATCGCCGTCGCGCAAGGCCTGCAGGGTGCTGACCACCCGCAGGGTCAGCAGGCGGGCCTCGACGGCGCCGAATTCGCCCGTCGCCTCGCCCGCGCGCTGGATGGCCGCAGCGATCTTGCCCGACGTGAAGGCCTCCTCGCGCCCATCGCGTTTGCGGATCGTGAAAGGTTGCGGGATGAGCGCGTCAATGGCGGGAGTGGACATGTTGACCTCGTGCGTGAGAAATCGGGTTCAAATCGGAGTCGCCAGCCGGTTGCGCCACAGCGGACGAGCCCGGCATGGGGCGTTGAAGAACCACTATAGGTGGACAGCCCCGGGGATGCAACCCCAAAATGTTGTGCTTTGACATTCGCAGGCAAATATGAAACAATGACCAGTATTAGCAGCTATTTTCCAGCAGGAGTAATCATGGATCCCTTGATCGCCCAACTCGAACAAGCCGCCATTCCGAAGCATGCGGCCCCCTACGACCCCGGATTCCGCCCGGCGGCGCTCTGGGCGCGCGCCTACCGCCGGCTCGCCGCCGCCGACCCGAAGCGGCAGACCGTCCGCCTCGCTCTGGGGCGCCTCGACGGCATCGTGTTCCACTATGCGCTCGACATCCTGCCGTGGAGCGAGGCGACGGCGGCGGCGAGCTACCGACTGATCGAGCGCACGCTCAAGTATCTGCTCTGGCAGAAGGGCGGCTGCAAGGTCTGGGTAGCCGGCTGTCCCGAGGCGGCCGCCCGCCTGGCGCAGGACTACCGCGCCGGCGGCGCCCGCGCCTTCGATGCCGAGGTCATGGGCGAGACGATTTTCGGCGCGCCGTTCAGCGTGACGGCCTGCGACGCGTCGGACCTGCCGGCCGCCCGCGAGCCCCAGTTCCGCATGGGCGGCTGCTGGAAGGGCTGCCGCATCGGCTTCGACCTGGGCGGCAGCGACCGCAAGTGCGCCGCCGTCATCGACGGCGAAGTCGTCCACACCGAGGAGATCCCCTGGTCGCCGGTGACGCAGGCGGACTGGACCTACCACCGCGACGGGATCGAGGACTCGCTGAAGCGCGCCGCCGCCCACCTGCCCCGCGTCGACGCGATCGGCGGCAGCTCGGCCGGCGTCTTCGTCAACAACGAGGCGCGCATAGCCTCGCTCTTCCGCGCCATCCCGCGCCCCGATTTCGATGCGCATGTCCGCAGCCTCTTCCGCGACATCGAGAAGGCCTGGAACGTGCCGCTGGTACTGATGAACGACGGCGAAGTCACCGCCCTCGCCGGCTCGCTGTCGCTCAACGACCGTCCGGTCCTGGGCATGGCCTTCGGCACGAGCCTCGCCGGCGGCTACTGCGGCGGGGACGGCGGCCTGACCCCCTGGCTCAACGAGCTGGCGTTCGTGCCGATCGACTTCCGCAGCGCGGGCGCCCCGCAGGACGACTGGTCCCGCGACTTCGGCGTCGGCGCGCAGTACCTGTCGCAGCAGGCGGTCGGCCGGCTGGCCGTGGCGGCGGGCGCGCCTTTCGCCCCGGACTGCACCGGGCTTCCCGAGCGGCTGGCCGAGATGCAGCGGCGCCTCGCCGCCGGCGACACCCTCGCCCGCGACATCTTCACTGCCGTCGGCCGCTTCCTCGGCTATGCCGTCGCGCACGCCGACAGCTTCTACACGCTCAAGCGCTTTCTCGCGCTGGGGCGCGTCACCTCCGGCGACGCGGGGGACATCATCATCCGCGAGAGCACCCAGGTGCTGCGCGACGAGTTCCCCGACATCGCCGAAAAGGTCACGATCGAGATGCCCGACGAGAAATCCAAGCGCCACGGACAGGCGGTCGTCGCCGCCAGCCTGCCGCCGGACGAATTGATCAAGGCCTAGCCGCCCGTGCCACCGCCCCGGAACCGCTTGCGGCCGGGGCGGTTCCGTGTTTCCCCTTCACCCGAAAGGACAATGCAATGGAAATCATGATTCTTCCCGACGCCCAGCGGGCGTCGGAGCTGTGCGCCGCCGTGATTGACCGCGCCATCCGCGCCAAGCCGGGTTTCGTGCTCGGCCTCGCCACCGGCAGCACCCCCGTGCCGATGTACCGCGAACTCATCCGCCGCCACCGCGAGGAGGGACTCGACTTCAGCAGGGTCCGCAGCTTCAATCTGGACGAATACCTCGGTCTGGCGCCCGACCATCCCGCCTCCTACCGGCGCTTCATGAACGAGCAACTGTTCGACCACATCAACATCGACCCGGCCAACACCCGCGTGCCCGACGGCCTGGCCGCCGACATCGACGCCGCCTGCGCGCAGTACGAGGCCGACATCCGCGCGGCGGGCGGGGTCGATGTCCAGGTTCTCGGCATCGGCTCCGACGGCCATATCGGCTTCAACGAGCCGGCCTCCTCGTTCGCCTCGCGGACGCGGTCGCTGACCCTGACCCGGCAGACGCGCCAGGACAACGCCCGGTTCTTCGCGAGCCTCGACGACGTGCCGCACGGCTGCGTGACGATGGGCATCGGGACGATCCTCGAGAGCCGCACCGCCGTCATGCTGGCGTTCGGCGCGGGCAAGGCCGACGCGATCGCCGGCGCGATCGAGGGGCCGCTCTGTGCGATGAACCCCGCCTCGGCCCTGCAACTGCATCCCGACGCCCGCATCTTCCTCGACGAAGCGGCGGCGTCCAAGCTCAAGCTGAAGGACTACTACAACGAAGTCTTCGCCCGCAGTCCCTACTGGCAGAGCTTCAAGGAAGTCAAATGATCTCACTCCGCCCCGCGCTGGCCACTGGCCGTCCGCTGTTCGGACTGTGCCACATGTTCCCGCAGCCCGGCCTGCTTGAACGCATCGCCGGCGACTGGGACTGGGTCTGGATCGATGGCCAGCACGGCCTGATGGGCTACCAGGACATGCTGGCCGCCGTGCGCGCCTGTGACCTGGTCGGCGTCCCCTCCATCGTCCGCGTCCCCGGCCACGATTTCGGTTCGATCGGCCTGGCGCTGGACATGGGGTCGTCGGGCGTCCTCGTCCCCGTGGTCGACACGGTCGAGGAGGCGCGCAACGTCGTGCAGGCGGCCAAGTTCCCGCCGCTCGGCGGCCGCTCCTACGGCGGTCGCCGCCCGGTCGACCGCCAGGGACGGCTCTATGTCGAGACCGCCAACGTGGAGACGCTGCTGATCTGCCAGATCGAGTCGCCCGAGGCGGTCGAGCATGCCGACG
>JAAYZJ010000573.1 GCA_012514915.1 Lentisphaerota bacterium
CAGCCTGGCGGGCAACCTCGCGCTGGCCGCCACGGGAGGCCACGCGGGTAGTCTGACGATCGACGGAGGCCGGCTGCTGACGGGGCAGGACATCGTCAGCGGCATCGCCGCCGACGGCGCGATCCTGGTCGGCTCCAACGGCACCGTGATCGTCCGCCGAGCCTCCACGGCCGGGGAGGGAGCTGGTCAAACGCTCAAGGCCGCCGGCATGCGGATCGATGGAACGCTCAACGCCGATTACCAGGGATTTGCGGGAGGCAGCGGATATTTGAGCCCTTCGGGGTGGCATGGGGGCCATGGGGGGTATACCTCTTACGCCAGCAGGTCGACCTACGGCTCGGTGACTAATCCGGTATCGCTGGGCCGCGGTGGAACCTATGACGGCGGGGGAGCCATTGTGCTGAAAATCGGCGGCACCTTGACGGTAAACGGCACACTCTCCGCCAATGGTGCCGGCGATGCATCTGGCGGCGGAGGCGCGGGCGGTTCGCTCAACATCTTTGCGGAAACCATGGACGGCGGGGGGACGATACGGGCTAACGGCGGCAACTCGACCTCGCGTCACGGCGGCGGCGGTGGCCGGATCTCCCTCCTCAACGTGACTGACAACAACTTCACCGGAACACTGCAGGTTCTGGGCGGGGTCGGAGTCGGCTATTCCGGGGATTTGCCGGCACGATCGCCTTTCCCAAAGGCTATAACCTGACATTGGGCACCCCCGGGCATATGCAGTCGCTGCGGCTGGGACGGGACGACCAGCACGACTACGTCTTTGGTAACATTGTCATCGCCGACGGGGGAATGCTGGAACTCGACGGCAACCCCAAGCTTGGTGCCGGCCAGGGCTGGCCGGCGGTCATTCACGCCGACAGCATCAACGTGCATTCAGGCGGGATGATCAGCGCCGACTCGCTGGGGTTCATTGGTGCACACGCGTCTGGCCCCGGCTACGATGGCAACAAGGGGGCGACCCATGGCGGGCGAGGAGGCAATGACAACCGCAAACCCACCTACGGCTCGTTTACCAACTGCATGAACCTTGGCAGTGGCGCCTCCAGCATCGGCGGCGGGGCCATCTGCCTAGTCTCAGCCGGGAAACTGGTGGTCAACGGCATCCTTTCCGCCAATGCCGGCTGGACCACGGGAACGACCTACGGCGGATCGGGCGGATCGGTCAATCTGATTGCCCCCGATCTGGCCGGAGCGGGGATCATCCGTGCCAATGGGGCCTCGTCAACCTCATACAGCGGAGGCGGCGGAGGACGGATCTCGTTCGTCCAGGTCGCCACCAACCGGTTCGCCGGGCTGATCGAGGTACTGCCGGGTGAGTCGCACAGAAATTACGCCTCCGCCTACGCCGGAACCATAGCCTTCCCCGAGGGGGCCGATCTGGTGCTTGGCGGAGAGGGAAACATGCAGACGTTGCGGCTGGGGAGCGACGATGACAACAACTATGTGTTCGGCGATATCGTCATCCACGAAGGGGGTCTGCTGGAGATCGACGGCAACCCCATGCGTGAAACCTTCTTCGGCGGGGCAGCCTCGGTCAGCGCCACGGCGATCAACATCCACACCGGCGGCCTGATCCGCGCGACCGCCTTTGGTTTCGGCTCGAGCCGCGCGGCGCCCTCCAACGTTGTCCACTCCGTAGGCGGCGCCCACGGCGGTGCCGGCGGTGGAGCGCCGCTGACATACGGATCAGTGGTCTCGCCCCGCAACCTCGGGAGCGGGGGCGGAGGCACCAGTACAAGCGGTGCGCGCAACGGCGGCGGGGCGATCATCCTGAAGGCGGTCGAGACGCTCAACATCGATGGCGCCATAGCATGCTGCGGCAGTGATGCCGTTGGGGCGCAGGGGAGCGGTGCCGGCGGAACGGTCAATCTCGAGGCGGGGCAGTTGTCGGGCGGCGGCACGATCAGAGCTGACGCCGGTGCCGCCACACGCAATGGGGGCGGCGGCGGGCGGATCGCGCTGCGGGCCGCCACGAGCACCTTTGCCGGAACCTGCTCGGCGTTGGGCGGAGCGGGCAGCGCCAGCTACAACGGTCCCGGCGCGGCCGGCACGGTCTACACCGACTTGAACGGCGTGAAACGCCTCCTCGTCGATAACGACAAGGTCATCGAGGCGAAGCCGACCTACACCTGGCTGCCCGCCCTGACGAACGCCCCCGCCGGGGAGCTCGGCGACGTGGCGCTGACGGTCGCCAACCTCGGACGCGTCGCCCTGACCAACAGCATCGTCGTGGGCGACCTCCATCTGCAGGGCGAGATCACCAGTCTCTTCCTGAACGGCCATACGCTGACGGTCAACAGCTTCTACCACCGCGACTGGGGCGACGACGCCCTCGTCGACTACGCCGGCGGCGCCATCGTCTGGAAGCATATGGGAACCATCATCATGATCCGGTGACGCACCGGTATACGCTCCTCATCCCCCGGTGGCCAGACTGGTGCGACCGCCGCAGGCGGCGGGGCAGTGCGCGCGGGCGCGCGCAGTCAAAAACAGCATGTCGTGCAACTCTCTCTTGGCGATCTTGGCGCCTTGGCGGTTCACGCCTGCAGTCGACGACCATCGACTACTATCAACCTCAGCCAGTGAACGGCCGCCGGGGACTCCAACGTGCCGGCTTCCTGGTTCGCCTGCCAAACACTTCCGACGAGCGGAAGTCGGTGGACGACGACGGAGCACGACTACGGGACACGATTGGCTTCGCGCCCCTCGTCCTCCAATGCTCCTTTCCAGCCTTCTTGAGTTCCCTGCTTCTGAAGGATCGACAAAGCTCGCGACAAAGCGTACGGCTTCCACACCCCCACACCCCCACACATCAGGACAGGCAGGAATGCCTGTCCTACCTTACGCCTCACGCAGGCGCAGGCATCCGCCGGGGGGCACGGAACGGACGATCCGCGCGGGCTGCTGCTCGATGGTCTCCTCGATCAGGCTGCCCGCGGCGTCGTAGAGGCGGCAGCGAACCGCGGCGGGTCGGCGGTGCAGCGGCATCGTCACCTCCTGCACGCATCCCCAGGGATTGCGGTAGAGACGCCCCTCCTCCTGCGCCAGCACCTGCTCGGCGACCTGCGCCGCGAACTCGGTGCGGCGCACGGTCCGGTAGTGCGTGCAGTCGCCGCCCGACGCCTCGACGACGCATCCCTTGGCGCCGCGGCGCACGGCATATCCCAGCCAGGCGCAGATCGTGCCGGGATGGAACTCCTCGCTGTGCTCGACGCGGTAGAAGGCCTGGTCGCGCTGCTCGAAAAAGCGGCCGGAAAAGGCCCGGGCGATGCCGTCGAGCAGGTCGGTGTGGTAGGCGGGATCGGCGATCACACCCTGCTCGTCCTCGAATTGATGCAGGAAATTGCGCGTGCCGACATTCTCGTGAAAATCGGCCAGCGTGACGATGGGGCCGTCACCGCGCTCGAACAGTCGCATGAGCGCCTGGCTTTCGGGTTGCGAACCGGGGGCCGGGCCGCGCAGCGAGATCGGGCAGATTTCCTCGATGCCGTGCGGCGCGCCGTACGAACCCCAGTGGACCGTCCCGGCCGCGGCGTATTCCCATCCGCCGGGCAGATTGCGGTTGAGGTTGATCGCGCTCG
>JAAYZJ010000574.1 GCA_012514915.1 Lentisphaerota bacterium
ACACCGTCGTTGCGACGCGCCGCGGCGCCAGCGCCCAGCCCAGCCCGGTCGCGCTCGGGCAATCGGACCGCACGCCACCGCCGGCCCCGACCAATCTGACGGCGTCCCTGGCCAATACCGGCGTCCGAGTGGCATGGGAATATGCCGTTTCCGGTGAACAGGCGGCGGCCTTCCGCCTCTGGCGCAACGGCACCATTCTGCGCAACAACGTCGGGGCCACCGCGCGCGACATCATCGACAACCCCGCGAAGGGCGACTGGACCTATGGCGTTTCCGCGCTCGATCTCAGCGGCAACGAGGTTTTCGCGGTATCCAACGCGACGATCAACCTTGCGCTCCCCGCGCCGCAGCGGGTCGATGTGACGGTTGGCGTCTCGGGCGCGCCGGTGCTGACCTGGCAGACGCGCGCCGAGCATGTCGGCGTCAACCTCTACCGCAACGGCGTCCGGCTGAACGCGGCGCCGTTGACGGGCGGCAGCTACACCGACTCGCAACTGAGCGGCACGACCCGCACCTTGTACGAGGTGCGCGGTGTCGACGCCGAGGGGCGCGAGAGCGCCTCGCGGCTGCTGCCGGTGCTGCATGCCGCCTTCGGTCTGACTGTGAACCCGGCGGCCGGCGGCGCCGCGCTGACGCGCTACTTCGACGTTGCGGAGATCGCCGTCAGCAACCTGACCACCGATGCCGCACTGGAACTGGCCGGCGTGACGGTGACCCGCGCCAGCGCCGGAACGGGCGAAACGGCCGCGCGGACCGTGAGTGTCGAGACCACGGCGGCGCCGCGCGGAACGGCCCGGATCCCGGTGGTCCTGCCGTGCGCGGCGTCCATCTCGGAACAGACCTATACGCTGCGGCTGACCCAGGCGCTGGACGATCCGAGCGCGTCCGTGATCTACGAGCGCGTGATCGTCCGGCCGGCCCCCGTGCCGCCGACGCTGACGATCGAGCTGTCGACCACCAACCAGCCGCTGGCGGGCGCGGGGTGCGTCTACCAGGCGCGCGTCCACAACCGCGGCCAGGAGGCGATCGATCTCGTCATGTGGCGCGACGCCACCCCCGGCGACCTCTCGATCCGCGTGCTCGATGCCTCAGGCACGGTCGTGAACCGGCAGGACGCCATGATGGCGGCGGCGTCGCTCAACCGCAGCGACGACGGCCACCGCGGCTTCCTGACGATCCTCCCCGGATCCTCGGCGCTGATCAACATGCCTGAGATCGTGATCCCCGAGGCGCTCGGCGGCGCGGGCCAGGCGACGATCGAGGTCGTCGCCCAGCGGGTCTACTGGCACTGCGGCGAGAGCGACGAACTGCTGTCGGGTCCTTTGCAGGGGCGGGTGACGATCACGCCGACGCTGACGCCCTATACCGCCTTCGGGCTGCCTGAACGGAGCCTGTACGTGGCCGGCGAGATGCTGGTGGTCACCGGCTATGCGTTTGAACGGGTGAGCGGCGCGCGCGCCACCCACGTGCCGGTGCATGTGGGCCTGGCGCTGGGCGACTATGTCTGGTTCGCCGAGGCGCAGGCCGACGCGGCGGGC
>JAAYZJ010000076.1 GCA_012514915.1 Lentisphaerota bacterium
CGGGCTTCGACTGGGTCTACTACGAACGCCCGAAGGGGGGCGGCGACCACATCCACGCTTCTGTGCGCCGCTGATGTTTGCTATACTGCCGGGCATGGCAGCTATTTTCCTGAACCCGGATCGCGACTACTCCGTCATGCGGCGGCACCCGTGGATCTTCTCGGGTGCGGTCGAGCGGGTCGAGGGCCAGCCGGAACCGGGGGAGACGGTGGTCATCCATGCGGCCGACGGAAGGATCCTGGGCCGCGGCGCCTGGTCGGCCACGTCGCAGATCCGTATCCGTGTCTGGAGCTTCAATCCCGATCAGGCGATCGATGAGGCCTTCATCCAGGCGCGTCTGGCGCAGGCCATCGCGGGCCGCGGCGCCTTGCTGGCCGGCAACGTGTCCAACGCCTGCCGGCTGGTCAACGCCGAGGGCGACGGTTTGCCCGGCGTGATCGTCGACCGCTACGACAGCTTTCTCGTCTGCCAGTTCACGACGGCGGGCGCGGAGCGCTGGAAGCCCGTGATCCTGGAGGCCCTGCCGCAGCTCTGGCCCTGCGCCGGCATCTTCGAGCGTTCCGACGTCGAGGCGCGGGTACACGAGGGGCTGGCCGCCTCCTGCGGGAGCGTGTGGGGCGAGGCGCCGCCGGATCGTATCGAGATCCGCGAGCATGGCTGCCGTTTCCTCGTCGACGTCCGCCAGGGCCACAAGACGGGCTTCTATCTGGACCAGCGCGACAACCGCGCCTGCGTCGCCCCGTATGCGACCAGCGGCGACATGCTGAACGTCTTCGCCTACACCGGCGGATTCGGCGTGGTCGCCCTGGCGGCGGGCGCCGCCTCGGTGACCCATATCGACCAGTCGGCCGATGCCCTGGCCCTCGCCCGGGAGAACGCCCGGCTCAACGTGTGCGATGTCGACGACGCCGACTTCGTCGCGGGCAACGCGTTCGAGACGCTGCGCCGCTTCCGGGATTCGCGCCGGAGCTTCGATGTGATCGTCCTCGATCCGCCCAAGTTCGTCGATGCCCGCAAGCATGTGATGGCCGCCTGCCGCGGCTACAAGGACATCAACCTGCTGGCCATCAAGCTGCTGCGCCCGGGCGGCATCCTGGCCACGTTCTCCTGCTCGGGACTGGTCACCCCCGACATCTTCCGCAAAGTGGTGGCCGACGCGGCGGTCGACGCCCGCCGCGATCTTCAGATCATCCAGCGCCTGCAGCAGGCACCCGATCATCCCGAGGGGCTTGGCTTCCCGGAGGGCTTGTACTTGAAGGGCCTGCTGGCCCGGGTGCTGGACTAGAAGCGAGGGTCGAACCCAGCAAAGAAGGTCAGTCATGATTCCTGCCATCTGGTCATGTATCCATCATCGCCTGCCGCTGCACGAGGCGGTGCGTTCGCTGGCCGCCGAGGGGTGGCGCGCCGTGGAGATCGGCACCGAGCATCTGGTGGCCATCGAGGAGGCGCCCGACGGCGGCCGGCTGGTCGACCTGGCGCGGCAGGCCTTTGCCGAGACGGGGGTCGCCTGCCCCCAGGCCCACGCCTTCCTGGCGGCGAACGTCGCGCAGCCCGACCGCGCGGCGGGCGCGGCCGACGCCGAACGTCTGCGGCAACACATCCTGCTGGCCGCCCGGTTCGGCGTGCGCAACATCGTCATGCATCCGGGGCGCCGCCGCGAGGCGACGACCCGCGCGGAGTTCGCCGAGGTGCGGCGCCTCAACCGCGAGGCGTTCCAGCGCCTCGGCGACTGCGCCGGCGAGGCCGGGATGCGCATCGGCCTCGAGAACCTGATGACGCGCGGCTTCGCCACCCCCGGCGACATGCTCGACCTGCTCGACGCCATCGGACACCCGGCGGTCGCCCTGACGCTCGACACGTCGCACGCGCACGCCTCCGGGCTGGATGTGGCCGCCATGGCGCGCGATCTGGGGGCGCAGACGGTGGCCCTGCACATCTCCGATAACAACCGCTCCGGCGACGCGCATCTGGCGCCCGGCGGCGGCACGATCGACTGGCCCGCCGTCATGCAGGCGCTCCATGAGACGGGCTTTACGGGCATCTTCAATCTGGAGATTCCCGGCGAGCGCCACCCGGTGCCCGAGCTGCAACGCCTCAAGCTGGCCCATGCGCGGCGCGTGGCGGAGTGGCTGGTTCAGCTTCATTAACCTGTATTGTTCAACCGGAGACCGACCATGTCCAATCCCTCCTACCATCTCGACACGCTCTGCATCCAGGGCGGCTACGAGCCGGCCAGCGGCGAACCGCGCATCGTGCCGATCGCGCAGAGCACGACCTTCAAGTACGACAGCGCCGAGCAGGTCGGCGACCTGTTCGACCTGAAGACCCCGGGTTTCTTCTACACGCGACTGGCCAACCCCACCGTGGCGGCGGTCGAGGCCAAGATCGCCGCGCTCGAGGGCGGCGCCGGTGCCTTGTGCACGGCGTCGGGCCAGGCGGCCATCTCCTACGCGATCCTCAACATCTGCCAGGCGGGCGATCACCTGGTCGCCAGTTCCGCGCTCTACGGCGGCACCCTCAACCTCTTCGCGGTCAGCCTGAAGAAGATGGGCATCGCGGTGACCTTCGTCGCGCCGGACGCCCCGGACGACGAACTGCAGGCGGCCATCCGGCCCGAAACGAAATGCATCTTCGGCGAGACGATCGCCAATCCCGCCCTGCGCGTGCTCGATCTCGCGCGGGTGGCGGGCGTCGCGCACCGCAACGGCCTGCCGCTGATCGTCGACAACACCTTCGCCACGCCGGCCCTGTGCCGCCCGCTCGACTTCGGCGCCGATCTCGTCGTCCACTCCACCTCGAAGTATCTCGATGGGCACGCCTGCGCCCTGGGTGGCGTGATCGTCGACGGCGGCCGGTTCGACTGGGTTGCTTCGGGGCGGTTCCCCGGGTTGACGCAGCCCGACGACTCCTACCACGGATTGGTCTACTGCGAGGCGTTCGGGCCGCTGGCCTACATCGTCAAGGCGCGCGTGCAGCTCATGCGCGACCTGGGCGCCGCGGCTTCGCCCATGAACGCGTTTCTGCTGAACCTGGGCCTCGAGACGCTGCCGCTGCGGATGGCGCGCCACAGTTCCAACGCGCTGGCCGTCGCGCGCCACCTGGCCGGGCACGCGAAGGTCGGCTGGGTCAACTATCCCGGCCTCGACGGCCACGCCGACCATGCCCTGGTGCAGCGCTATCTGCCGGCCGGGCAGTCGGGCGTCGTCGCGTTCGGCGTCCGGGGCGGGCGCGAGGCCGCCATGCGGTTCATGAACCGGCTCCGGCTGGCGGCCATCGTCGTGCATGTCGCCGATGCCCGCACCTCGGTGCTCCACCCGGCCAGCACGACCCATCGGCAGCTCAACGACGAGCAGTTGGCGGCATGCGGCATCGGCCCCGACATGATCCGGTTCTCGGTCGGCATCGAGCACGCGGGCGACATCCTCGCCGATCTCGACCAGGCGCTGGCCGGCGACTAGACCGCCCCGTGATCGGGATCGCGGGCGCGCGTGGACCGAACCCACGGAAACCCATCCAGGCAGGGAGGCTTCGACGATGCAGGACTACGAGAAACTCGGCGCGTTTTATCTGGGGCGTGAACAGGCCGCGGCCGCCGGTTCCGACGGCGGCAACCTGTTGCTCTACGACGCCAAGGATCTGACGACGCATGCCATGCTGGTCGGCATGACGGGCAGCGGCAAGACGGGCCTGGCGACGGCCCTGATCGAGGAAGCCGCCATCGACGGCCTGCCCGCCATCCTGATCGATCCGAAGGGCGACCTCGTCAACCTGATGCTGCAATTTCCCGACTTGCTCCCCGATGATTTCCGCCCCTGGGTCGACGAAGCGGAGGCGCTGCGCAAGGGCCTTTCGCCCGATGCCCTGGCCGCGCAGACGGCCGAGACCTGGCACAAGGGACTCGCGCAGTGGGGGCAGGACGGCGAACGCATCCGTCGCCTGCAGGCCGCCGCCGAGGTCGCCGTCTACACGCCCGGCAACACCGCCGGCCGGCCGCTGCAGGTGCTGCGCTCCTTCGCGGCGCCGCCCAGGCAGCTCGCGGAGGATGCCACGGCGCTGCGCGAACGCATCCTCTCGGCCGTCTCGGGCCTGCTCGGGCTGATGGGACTGAACGCCGATCCGATCCAGAGCCGCGACCACATCCTGCTCTCGACCATTCTGGGCAACGCCTGGCGCGAGGGGCGCAGCCTCGACCTGCCCGCCATCATCCACGAGGTTCAGAAACCGGCGTTCGACAAGGTCGGCGTCTTCGACCTCGAGTCGTTCTATCCGGCCCGGGAGCGCTTCGCGCTCGCGATGAGCCTCAACAACGTCATCGCCTCGCCCGGCTTCGCCGCCTGGATGACGGGCGAGCCGATCGATGTGCAGCGCCTGCTCTATACCGCGGCCGGCAAGCCGCGCGTCTCCATCCTCTACCTGGCGCACCTCTCCGATGCCGAGCGGATGTTCTTCGTGACCATCCTGCTCAACGAGGTCCTGGCCTGGATGCGCATGCAGTCGGGCACCGGCAGCCTGCGGGCGATTCTCTACATGGACGAGATCTTCGGGTATTTCCCCCCGACCGCCAATCCCCCCTCGAAGCAGCCGATGCTCACCCTGCTCAAGCAGGCGCGCGCCTTTGGCCTGGGTGTCGTGCTGTCGACACAGAATCCCGTCGACCTGGACTACAAGGGGCTGGCCAACTGCGGCACCTGGTTCATCGGTCGCCTGCAGACCGAGCGCGACAAGCTGCGGGTGATCGAGGGGCTGGAGGGGGCCGCCGCCAGCACCGGTACCGGCTTCGACCGCGCCGCCACGGAGCAACTGCTGGCCGGGCTCGGCAACCGCATGTTCCTGATGCGCAACGTCCACGACGACGAGCCGGTTCTCTTCCAGACCCGCTGGGCCATGAGCTACCTGCGCGGTCCGCTGACGCTGCCGCAACTGGCCCGGCTGAATCCCTCCAAGGAGGCCCCGGCCGCGCCGCCTGCCGCCGCAACGGTCGCGTCGTCCGCAACGGTTGCGCCGGCGGCGGCCGCCGCCGTTCCCGCCGCCATCGATCCAACGGCGGCGTCCAAGGTTCGTCCGGTGCTGCCGGCCGACGTGCCGACCCTGTTTCAGCGGCCCGGCAACCCGACAGGCGCGATCCGCTACCGTCCCCGGGTCGTCGGAGCCGGCAAGCTCCATTTTGTCGACGCCCGTTCGAAGCTGGACATCTGGACCACGCGCGTGCTGCTCGCCCCCTTTGCGGACGATGGCCGGGAGGCGCTCTGGGACGAGGCCCTCACGCTGGAAACCGGGCTGGACGAACTGGACCGCGAGCCGCTGGCCGCCGCCACGTACGAGGCGCTTCCGGCCGGAGCGACCAGTGCGAAGAACTTTGCCGCCTGGGGTCGCTCGCTGAAAACGGCCCTCTATCAGTCGATCACGCTTGACCTGATGACCTATGCGGCGTTGAAACTCGTCTCCCGCCCCGGGGAGCCGGAGGGAGACTTCCGGGCGCGGGTCGTGCAGGCCCTGCGCGAGCAGCGCGATCTGGAGGTCGCCAAGCTCAAGACGCGCTACGGCGCCAAACTGCAGACGCTGGGCGATCAGCTCCGGCGCGCGCAGGAGCGCGTGGACCGCGAGAAGACGCAGGCGGGGCAGCAGAAGGTCAATACCGTGCTCTCGTTCGGCGCCACGCTGCTTGGCGCGTTTCTGGGCCGGGGCTTGGCACGCGTCGGAACGGTGGGGCGCGCGACGACGGCGATGAAGAACGCCAGCAAGATCGGCAAGGAACGGGCCGATGTGGCGCGCGCGGCCGAGAGTGTCGAGGTCCTGCAGGAGCGTCTGAACGACATGCAGCAGCAGTTCGACGCCGAAGTGGCCGCCCTGCAGGAAGTCGCGGCGCCCGGGACGCTAGATATCGAGACGCGCACGGTCCGCCCGCGGAAATCCGACATCACCGTCGGGACCGTCGGGCTCTGCTGGACCCCCTGGCGCGTGGCCGCCGACGGCACGGCCGAGCCGGCCTAACTAGCCGATGCCGCGCGCATCGAGATCGTCCTCGTCCAGGCCGAGGTAGTGGCCGATCTCGTGCAGCAGCGTGGTGCGCACCTCTTCCCGGAAGCCCGCAGGATCATCGCCGACCTCATCCCGGATGTTCTCGACGTACAGATGGATCGCGGCGGGGAGCGGATCGGCCAG
>JAAYZJ010000077.1 GCA_012514915.1 Lentisphaerota bacterium
ATCCATGTTCTCCAGGAACTCCGCCGCCATGGCGCCGACCCGGAACTCGACGCCATGATCGAGGCCTGCATCCACACCGTCCTCTGCCATCACCTGCGCCCTGACGCGCACGCGGTCCTCGAGGCCGTGGGCTGGGAGGGGGAGACGCTGCCGGGACCGCTGGGCCGCTGGGTCTGCCCGGGACACATGATCGAGGCCGGCATCTTCCTCATCCACGAAGCGCGGCACCGCCAGGACGCGGCGCTGCTGCGGCAAGGCGCCGATCTCGTCGACTGGGGCTTCGAACACGGCTGGGATGCGGAGTACGGCGGCCTTTACAACGACATCGACCTCGAGGGTCTGCCCGCGCCCGGCGGGGAAGCGTTGCGATATCCCGCCAAGCTATGGTGGCAGCAGGCCGAGGGGCTGTACGGCGCGCTGCTGGCCTGGCAGGTCGCCGGCGAGGAGCGCTTCGCCGCCTGGCACGGCAAGATGCACGACTACGCGTTCAGCCGGTTTGCCGACCCCGAGCACAGCGAGTGGTATGCGATCCTCGGACGGCGCGGGGACATCATCAGCGCCGCGAAGGGAACCGCGCGCAAGAACATCTTTCACCTGGGCCGCAACCTCTTCTGGTGCTGGCGCGCACTGGAGGGCGAGAAGTGATGTACGCAACGACTTGTCGACGGCTGGCGATATTTCTGATCGCAGGCTTGGCCTGCACGGGGCGGGCGGTGACGCTGGCGGAGAAGGGTCAGGCGGGCTGCCTGATCGTCGTGCAGCCGGGGACGATGGCGTGGGAAGGCGACGACAAGCCTCTCAGCCGCTGGCAGCTGCACAGCGAGGCGGGCGAACGCCAGCGGCGTCTGCTGCGCGATTCGATCAACGATCTGGCGCACTATCTGGGGCGGATGTCGGGCACGACGATCGCGATCACCGAAGGTCTCCCCGCCGGGGAGAAGCGAATACCCGTCTATGTCGGCGCCGCGGCCCGGCGGGTGTTCGGGCCGGTCGGCATTTCGAAGGCGGGACTGTACGGCTTCCGCATTGTGGCGGACAAGCGGGGCGTGGGGCTGTATGGCGAGTCGGAATTCGGCACCAGCTACGCGATCTACGAACTGCTCCACCGGCTCGGCTGCCGCTGGTTCATGCCGTCCGAACTGGGGGCATGCATTCCACGCGTCGACCGGTTGAGCATGCCCGACATCGACGAGCGACTCGCGCCGGCGACGGAGGGGCGCCGCATGGAAGGGCGCACGGGCGATGCCGACTTCCAACGGCGCAACCGCATGAACGGCACCATGATCGCCGCGCAGCACGCCTTGGAGGGCTACATCACCCCGGAACAGCTCGAGGCCAATCCGGAGTGGCGGCTGCATGATGCCGAAGGCCATCCCATGCCGGGTGCCCGTTTCCGCTGGACGCGGCCCGATGTCGCCGATGCCGTGGCCGACGCGGTCACCGCGCGTCTCGACAAGACCTACACTCCCTCGGTCTCCCTCTCGCCCGGCGATTACGTGCGTCCGACGGAGGACCCCGAGGAACGCCGGCACGATCCCGAGCCACGCGTCTGGGAACCGGCCGCCGGCCGCTGGTCGACGACCGACCGGCTGATGATGCTGGCCAACCGCGTCGCGACCCGCGTCGGCAAAAAATATCCCGAGGTGCTGTTTGGCGTTCTGGCCTACGTCAACTACAACCTGCCCCCGGCACGCGAACCCGTCCATCCCAACGTGATCCCGATGCTCGCGCCGATCGACTTCAACCGGCACCACCCGATGACGTGGACCAACCACCCGAACGGCACCTGGCTGCTGGACATGGTGCAGGGCTGGGGGGCGAAGGCGCCGCGCCTGGCCTATTACGCCTACGGCATGAACCTGGCCGAACTGAGCGCGCCATGCCCGTTCATCACCAAGTGGGGGACCGACATTCCGATCATCCTCTCGAACAACTGCGCCTTCTGGGCGCCGGAAACGATGGGCGGCTGGGAATCGATGATGCCGGGGTTCTACCTGAGCATCCGCATGACCTTCCATCCCGGCGAGCAGCCGGAGACCATTCTCCAAGACCTCTGGACGCGCTTCTACGGCGCGGCGGCCGAACCCATGGCGCGCTACTGGCATACGATCGACCGCGCCTGGGTCGAGACACGGGAGTATTCCGGTTGCGGCTATGGCTACCTGCGCATGTTCACCCCCGAGGTGCTGGCCGAGGCCCGGGCGGCGGTCGACGAGGCGCTGGGGCTGGCCGCGACCATCCCCGAGTTCCGCCGGGTGCAGATGGTCGACGAGTCGCTGACCCTCTTCGAACTGTTCATGAAGATGCGCGAGGATTTCGCCGAGGGCCGTCTGCGCACGCTGGGTCCCGATCTCGACCGCTGGCGCAGTTCGATTACCCACCTGGCCCGCCGCTACCGTCCGCAGTTCGCCTTCGACAGCGGTCTGGCCAAGGAGTATGTCAACTGGTTCTGGAGCCGTCCCTACGAGGAGGCCACGCGCATGGACCGCGAGTATGCGCGGCACGGGCGTCCCATGCTGCTCTGGAAATGGCGTTACAATCCCGATGCCGAGGAGGCGTCGCTGCCCTGGACGGCGCCGGACTACGACGATGCTGAATGGCCGACAACCCACGTGGTGCGCGAAACCTGGTCGACCCTCGGCCATCACAACACGATGAGCGACGCCGCATCCGGCCGCTCGGGCCGCATGGTGTACCGGACCGCGCAGCGGCTTGGCGCGCTTCCCGTCGGCAAGCGCGCCTTCCTCTGGATCGGCTCGACCGACGGCAGCGCCAAGCTCTACGTCAACGGGAAGCACGTCAAGTATGTGGTCCCCGCCAAGACGCGACAGCACGAGGCGGGCGACGTGATCGACGCTTTTTCCGGCTACTGCACGCCCGCGCGGTTCGACGTGACGGAGGCCCTGGTGAGCGGCGACAACCAGTTCACGATCCTGGCTGAACGGACGAATCTGAACGAGCTCGGAACCGGCGGGTTGATGGGGCCGGTGGTGGTGTTCCGTGAGAAGTAACGATCAAGTCATGGATCGGCCTGAACGATGGCCGTGGCCGCGATCAGAATGTCGGCGTCCGGCAGGGGCAACCCCGACCGGTCGATATCGGCTTTCAGTGCGCCAAAGCGCCTGAGAATGGCCAGGTCGGTATGCAGGACAGGGAGGGTGAGCAGGAATTCCTCGACCAGTGTCCGGTTTTGAAGCGGCCGGGCCGATTTCTCGGCGCCGTAAAACAATTCGGCGGCGGTCATGAACGCCACCGCCACTTCGGCGGCCGTCGCCAGCCGATGGTCCAGGACGGGACGGTGACCGCGCAGGAGCGCCACGCAGATATCGGTGTCGAGCAAGATCACAGCGCCACGGTGGAAAAGCAAGCGGAAAATGGCCGGGCTGTCATTCCTGTTTCTGATCTTCAGCACCGGCCAGGGGTCGACACCCGTACGGTGCGGTTCGACAAAAAAAAGGGGCGTAGGGAATAAGTTGACGCGATCACGCGATGATGGCAAGATACCATCATGGTAAAAACACAGATCCAATTGCCGGATACGCTTTACGGCGAGGCGAAGCGGATTGCGCACGAACGGGAAATCTCGTTTGCGGAAGTGGTCCGGCGGGGCGTCGAGTACGTTGTGCGGATCTACCCGCCTCTCGCGGACGAGACAAAAGCCTGGTCTCGACCGGAGCCGGTCCATTTGGGGGCTTTTCACGCCTCACCCGAGGCGTGGCGGGACTTGGCGAACGACTAGCCGGAGGCGGCCATGGTGTCGATCGATACGAACATTCTGCTTTATGCGCAGAACGCCGACTGTCCCGAGTGCTCACGGGCCGCCGGGTTTCTGGACGCGTATGCCGACCGGTCGGATGTCGTGCTGTGCGAACTGGTGCTGGTGGAACTCTACATCCTGCTCCGAAACCCCGCCGTGGTTGCCCATCCATTGGGGGCCAAGGCGGCGGCGCGGGTCTGCCAGGCCTATCGCCAGCATCCCCGTTGGCGGTTGGTCGAAAATGCGCCTGTCATGGATCTTGTCTGGAAGACAGCGGGGGGCGAGGGGTTCGCCCATCGCCGCATCATCGATGCCCGTCTCGCCCGGACGCTCCAGCATCACGGCGTAACGGAATTGGCAACGGTCAATACGCGGGACTTTGGCGGACTGGGCTTCAAGCGCGTCTGGAATCCCCTGAATTGAAAGCGCTTGCGCGCACCGACCGGTTCGAGATCCTCGGCAACCGGATGACGGCCTACGCCGACGGGCTCGGCGGCGGCAGCATCCACTATTGGAACGGCATCTGGGAGAACAACGCCGATGTCCTGCCGCACGGCATGCTGGCCGTCTTCGAGGGGCATGACGGCGATCTGCTGCTGCGTGACAAGCACGACGCCACCGCGGCGGAATACGCGCCGGTCGTGCGGCACACGGCGGTGGCCATCGGGCGCCTGTACGACAAGCGACTGGGGATGTTCGTCGACAAGTTCACCGGCGCATCGCGCACCAGCCCCATCAAGAGCGCCGGCGGCATGGTGCCGCTGCTATCGGGGCTGGCGACACGCGTCCAGACACGCGCATTGGTCCGCCACCTGCTGAACCCGGCGGAGTTCTGGTCGGCCTATCCCGTCCCCACCCTCAGCATGGACGATCCCGGCTTCACCTGCGCCGACGGCTACCAATCCTACTGGAACGGCCGGGCCTGGCCCAACGTGACCTGGCTGATCCTGGAGGGGTTGTTCCGCTCCGGCGAAATCGCGGCGGCCGGGCGGCTGCTGGAGCGGTTTGTCGCCGCCGCCGTCATCCGGGGTGAACCGTTCCTCACCGAGAACCACCATCCCCGGCAGCCCCATGTCTACGACATCAACCAGAACACCTTCTGCTACGGCTGGGGCGGGTTGGTGGTCGACACCCTGATCCGCCGTGCGATCGGCATCCAGCCCAACCTGCCGCGGGGCGAGGTGATCCTCAACCCGGTGCCGCCGCCGCACTGGACACACGCCGCGCTGAATGGCCTGCGTCTGGGACGACACCGTCTCGACGTCGAGCTAGCGTGTGGACGCAACGGCCGCCAACGGGTGCGGATGCGGCACCGGGGACCGGAGAAGCTGCGGGTGGTCGTGGGCCCGCGCACCCACTACGACCTGCAGAACGGGACGCTGGAGGCGACGGTCACGAGCTGGCCATCGCCCCACTGGCTCGATTTGTGAGGCGGGCCGGGGCAAACGCAACGCATCGATGGTTTCTCAATACTTGACGCTGCAGCCGTAGGGATCGGTGGCCGGCACCGAGACTGGCTTGCCCGCCCGGGCTTCCGCCAGCGCCTGGACGACGTAGTTGACGGCCTGGTCCATGACGCCGCGGTCGAGGCCCGGCTGGTTGTCGATC
>JAAYZJ010000078.1 GCA_012514915.1 Lentisphaerota bacterium
CGCGAGGAGTACCTCCAGGCGATCGAGACGACGCTCGTCATGCACGGCATCGCCCTGCAGCCCGTGGGCGACAAGTTCCTCAAGGTGCTGCCGGCCAAGGATCTCCGCAAGCTGGGCGTCGAGACCGCGTTCCAGGAGCCCCCGGACGGCATGTACGAAGAGAACGGACGGATGGTCAGCCAGATGGTCGTGCTCAAGAGCATCGCGCTCGAGGAGGCCAAGAAGGCGATCGAGGGTTTCAAGCGCGGCGACGGCCAGATCCACCTCTTCGAGCGCACCAACAGCATCCTGATCACCGACACGGTCGACAACGTCAACCGGATGATGGAGATCCTCAAGTACATCGACCAGCCGCTGCTCAACCGCGAAGAGACGAACATCCGCCCCGTGCTGCACGCCAAGGCGACCGACATCAAGAAGCGGCTCGAGGAGATCATCGCCGAGTCGCAGAAGGCCCAGCAGCAGGCCAAGACGGCGCCCGAGGCCAACCCCGCCGGCGCCCCGGGCATCCAGCGGCGGACGCTGCCGGCCCCCGTTCCCGTCCCCGGCATCATCCGACCCGCGGCGCCGGCAGCGGCCGCCGCGGAGAACGCGATCATCGAGACGCTGGTGGCCGACGCCGAACGCGGCGTGATCCGCGGCAAGGTCCAGATCATCGCCGACGAGCGGACCAACCTGCTGATCATCATCACCCGTCCCGAGAACATGGTGTTCTTCGACAAGATCATCAGCGTCCTCGACGTTCCCGTCGAGACAGTGCCCGACGTGATCGTCGAGGTCATCCGCCTGGAGTACGCCGTCGCCAAGGACGTCGCGACGATGATCAACGACCTGATCGGCAACCCGAAGAAGGAGGACACGCAGAGCGTCAAGACACCGCCTCCGGCCGGGCGCGACGCCCCCGGCCGCAGCGAGACGCTGGCCGAGGCCGCCGCGCGGACGACGGAGCAGACACGGGCGCCGGCGGCGGCCGCCGAGACGCGCGAGAGCAAGATCGGCGAACTGAACAAGGATAACGTCAAGATTCTGGCCGACGAGCGGACCAACGCGCTGATCATCATGGCGAGCAAGGGCGACCTGGCCACCCTGCGCGACATCATCCACGACATGGACATCATGCTCTCCCAGGTCCTGATCGAGACGGTCGTCCTCGAGATCAGCCTCTCCGACAAGCTGTCCACGGGGATCGACTGGGTGCAGCGGACGCTGATCGCCGGCGAGGGCGACCGCCTGACGGCCTTCGCAGGGCGCGGCGGGGGCGGATCGGGCACGCCGGTCGACACGCTGACCCTGCAGACTCCCGCCAGCCTGAGCGGCGCCGCCAAGGGCATCACTTACTACGCGACCTTCTTCGGGCTCAACGTCGATGCCGTGCTGCACGCCGACGCCACCGACTCCCGCACGCGCACGCTCGCCTCGCCGGTGCTGCTCACCCTGGACAACAAGGAGGCCACGATCGAGGCGACTCAGGATCAATACTTCTTCAAGGGCAAGAAATACGCCGGCAGCAACAACGACGGCGTCTACTACGAGGACGATGTCGAGATCAAGAGTGTGGGCATCACCGTCAAGGTGACGCCGCGGATCAACGAGAAGGGGTTCGTCGTGATGAAGATCGACGAAAAGATCCAGAACATCGCCGGCACGCAGCGCGTCAACGACGGCGACTGGCCGATCGTGGCCAGCCGCAACCTGGCCGCCGAGATCGCCGTCCAGAGCGGCCAGACGATCGTGCTGGGCGGTCTCGTGCAGAATTCGAAGCTCAAGAGCCGTTCGAAAATCCCCATCCTCGGCGACATCCCGTTCCTGGGGCGCCTCTTTCGGGCCGACAACGAGGAGGATACCCGCAGCGAGGTGATGGTCTTCCTCACGCCCTACGTCATGGATTCGCAGGCCGAGCTCGATGAGTACGCCCGGCGGCGCAAGGCCGCCGGCGATGCCGGCGAGATGTGGACGCAGGGTTTCTCCAGCAGCGCGCTGGCCGATCCGCCCGACAGGCAGACGGCCCGGCGACTCGAGGCGGCCGGCGTGCCCCCCGTGCAGACCCCGCTGACCAACCGGTCGCCGGTCCGCATCGTCTCCCAGCCGCGGGTCATTCTCGACGACCACACCACACTCACCACCAACGCGCCGGAGACCGAGCAGCCATGATTTGTATCGATCGTGATTTTCCCGGCGGCAACATCCTGGTCGAATCGATCGGGGACGATGCCGTCATCCTCCACCCCGACATGCGGGATACCGAGGGCGGCTGGTTCTACTGGGCCTTTCGCCTCCGCGGTGCCGCCGGGCGCACCCTTGATGTTCGCTTCGCGCCGAACACGCCCATCGGTATGATGGGCCCGGCGATCTCCGCCGACGGCGGCGTAACCTGGCGCTGGGGGAACGAGTCGTTCACGAACGACAGCTTCAAACTGACAGTTCCCGCCGACGAGGACGAGCTCCTCGTCGCCTTCGCCCCTCTCTACACCCAGAGCCACTTGGATCGTTTTCTCGCGGCCCGCGCGTCAGTGGGCGGTTGGCAGCGCCATGTGCTTTGCCGCACCCGCAAGGGGCGCGACGTCGAGTGGCTCGCGCTCGGTGCGCCGGCGACAACGGCCGCGCACCGCGTGGTCTTCACGGCGCGCCACCATTGCTGCGAGATGATCGCCAACTACGCGATGGAGGGGATCATCGACGGCGTGCTCGCCGACGACGCGACGGGGGATTGGCTCCGCCGCCAGGTGGCCTTCTGCTTCATTCCCTTCGCCGACAAAGATGGTGTCGAGGATGGCGACCAGGGCAAGAACCGCCGGCCGCGCGACCACAACCGCGACTACATCGGCGAGAGTATGCACGTCGAGACGGCCGCGATCCGCGAATTTCTTCCCCGCTGGGGCGGTCCCAACGGCGTGACGGCTGCCATCGACCTGCATTGCCCCTGGATCCGCGGCCACTACGAGAGCATGATCTACCAGGTAGGTCGCGAGGATCCCGGCGTCTGGGGCGAGCAGCAGCGCTTCGGTGCCCTGCTCGAGAAGACGAGCTGGCCCGGTTCGCTGCCCTACGAGACGGCGGACGATCTCCCCTTCGGCCAGGCCTGGAACAAGGCGACCAACTACAGCGGGGGCATGAGCTTTTCCCGCTGGTCGGCGTCGCTGCCGGGGATGCGCCTGCCGACGTCGTTCGAGATCTCGTATTCCCTCGTCAAGAATGTCCCTGTCACCACCGACGGCGCCCGTGCCTTCGGTCGCCGCGTGGCCCAGGCCCTCGCCGCTTATCTGTCGAGCTGAGCATGGCGGCTTGTTGGACGCAATCTGGTGCCATCGCACTCGCCTGCGGACGGGGATTGGCATCCTTCGCCCGCCGCGAGGCCCGCGCGCTCGGCTACGAGGTCGTCAGGGATGACGAGAGTTCCGTCGAGATCCACGGGACCCTGCGCGATGCCATGCGGCTCAATTTGTGGCTGCGGACGGCCCACCGTGTGCTGGTGCCCGTGGCCCGAGCCGAGGCCAAAACCATCGACCACCTCTTCAAGCATGCCGCCGCCGTCCCCTGGGAGGAGTGGCTGTCGCCCGATAGCTTCTTCACGGTGCATGGCGTCGTGCACAACGACACGATCCGCGACACCCGCCTCCCCATGCTGCGGGTGAAGGATGCGATCGCCGACCGTCTGCGGGAGGTTCACGGGCGGCGTCCCGATTCGGGGGCGGGGTGGCATGGCGCATCGGTCTTCATCCTGTGGCGCGAGCGCGATCTGCGCCTCTTCATCGATACGACCGGCGAACCCCTCTCGCGGCGCGGCTACCGGCAGTGGCCCGGCGCGGCACCGATGCAGGAGACCCTCGCCGCCGCCTGCGTGATGGCGTCGGGCTGGGACTGGCACGCCCCCTTTGTCGTGCCGATGTGCGGCAGCGGCACGCCCGCCATCGAGGCGGCGCTGATCGCCCGGCACCGGGCCCCCTCGTTGCGCCGCGACCGCTTCGCCTTCATGGCGCTCGCGGGCTTCGACGACCCGGCAGGGCCGGACGGCTCGCCGGCCGACTGGTGGCGGGCCGAACGCACGGCCGCCGTCGCCGCCGAGCGTCCCGATGCCGACGTGCCGCCGATCATCGCCAGCGACAGCTCCGCCGAAGCCGTGCGCCACGCGCATGAAAACGCCCGGTTGGCCGGAGTCGAGGGCGACATCCGCTTCTCGGTGTGCGATTTCACGGCGACGCCGCAGCCGCCGGGGCGCGGCATGGTCTTCCTCAATCCCGCCTACGGCGAGCGGCTGGGCGACGTCGAGGCGCTGGCGCCGCTCTACCGCCGCATCGGAAGCTTCTTCAAGGGGTTGACCGACTACCGCGGCGCCGTGCTCACGGCGAGTCCCCGCCTGGCGAGGGAGATCGGGCTGCGGGCCGGCAAGCAGTTCCCCTTTTACAACGGACCGCTCGAGTGCCGGTTGCTGGTGTTTTACAAAACGTAGATCGGAGTCGCGAAACCATGCGTCTCGGATCTTGGACGATGGACATGCTCCATGTGGCGTGCGCGAAACAGCTCTCGCCCGACGCCTTCATCACATTTGACGCGCGCCAGCGCGAACTCGCCATGCACGCGCATTTAACGATCCTGCCCGGACACTGATCATGCGACCGCTCAGCCTCTGGTTCTCCTGGTTCACCCTGGCCTTCTTCACGGTGTTCTTCGTCATGAAGGGCAACCGGGAGTTTCTCCTTTACGCGCTCTCGCTGTCGGTGCTCATCGGCGTGGTGCAGGCGAGCGATCGCCGGTTGCACTACGCGGCCGGGGTTAAATGGTGTTTCTGGCTGTGGTTGGTCATGCATATGTGCGGCGGGTTTGTCCATCTGAACGGCGTGCGTCTCTACGACGTGGTGCTGCTGCCGCTGGTCGACGCGCCCTACCACATCCTGCGCTACGACCAGTTCGTGCATGCCTTCTGCTATTTCACGATCGGCGGGCTGCTGCTCACCGTGGTGTCGGCGCGGGCCGCCCCGGCGGCGCCGCGCTGGGGCGTGGCCCTGCTGACGGTGCTTGCGGCGCTGGGCGTCGGCGCGGTCAACGAACTCATCGAGTTCGCCGCCGTCGCCGGTTTCGGGACCGATGGGGTGGGGGACTACTTCAACAACGCACTCGACAACGTCTTCAACGCGCTGGGTGCCTTCGCCGCCCTTGCCTGGCGCACCCCGCGAGGCGGGGCGCGCGTCAGGGAGTGAGCAGGAGAGCACCGTCAAATACGTCTTTCCGCGGCACCTTCGCTTGCCCACGGATGCATGCTCTTCCTTCGCGTCCCCTGGCGTCAACCGCTGCCATGGCCGGTCATCCGCCCGCGACATGGAAGGCCAGCAGGCTGATGGCGTTGAACAGCGCGTGCATGACGATGGGGGTCAGCAGGCTGCCTGTTGCCAGATACCCCGCCGCGCATCCGATGCCGATGCCGAGCAGCGGCAGCAGCGACCCCGCGTGCTGATGCAGGACGGCGAACAGCAGGGACGACAGCAGGATCCCGCGAAGCGGCTGGCTGCCGTTTCGCGACAGCACCGGCAGCAGCACCCCGCGGAAGACGATTTCCTCCACCACGGGCGCCGCGATCACGGCGATGGCGACGAGCAAGATCCGTTGCAGGGCTCCGAAGCGAACGTCGGCCAGCCAGAGAAAAGCCTCCTGTGGTTCGGGTGGCAAGCCCAGCGCCTGCAGGACGGCGAGGCCAGCCTGCGACAACAGCCAGACCGGAGCCATAACCATGACCCCGCCGCGCAGTCCGGCGGTGACCGTCTGGCGTATCGTGGTGCGGTTCTGTCCCAGCAGGCCGCGCCAGGACAATTCCGACAGCCGGAGACTCGCCGCGACAGCCAGAACCGTCAACCCGTTGTGGAGGAGCGCGGAGCACGCGATAGCAAGCCCGCTGGGGAGTGGCGGTGCCGCATGGCTTCCGCCGTGGAGGCGCACGAGGGTCAAGAGGCTTCCCGCGGCCAGCAGGGTGATGAGGGGCCACGGCTGCATCCGGGCGGCCGGGAGGCGGGACAGGCGTTCGCCGGCGGCGCGGCGCCAGTGTCGCCACGGCTTCGACGGCGCCGCCGCCAGGCGGGCGAGCAACACCAGACTTGCCAGGCCCAGCGCCAGGATCATCAGGCGCCCGCAGCCGATGGCGAACGTCCGGGCGTCCAGAGAAGGGGTGACCATCGTGGGTATCCATGGCCCCGGCGCGCACGGCGACGGGACATCCCTCATGCGCCCAGGGCCGCCGCGGCTTCGCGCAACTGCTTGCGGATCGCGATGTGCTGCGGGCACTTGGGCTCGCACGCGCCGCAGTCGATGCAGGCGTCGGCCCGCCGGGCGGTATCGGTCGCGGCGGCGCCGATCGCGGCGTAGGCCTGGCGCGCGCTGCCCCACAACCCGTAGACGCGCCCGCGGTTGAAAACCTCGAAAATCCGCGGAATGGCCACTCCGTGCGGGCACGGCATGCAGTAGTTGCAGCCGGTGCAGTAGAGGTTGGCCAGCACCTTGAGCCGTTCAAGGTGTTCACCAATGGCCCGTTGATCGGCCGCCGACAACGCGACCGGATCGGCGCAGACGCGGAGATTCTCCTCGACCATCTGCAGCGTGCCCATGCCGGAGAGGGCGACGGTCACATGGGGATTGGCCAGCACGAAGCGGAGCGCCAGTTCGGGGACGCGCTCGATCCCCGGCACCAGACCACCCAGCACCGCGCTCGAGTCGCCCAGGCGACCGTCGGCGACCGGGCCCATGACGACCACCCCAATCCCCGCCTGGTGCGCGGCGGCGATGCCGGCTTCCAGTTCGCGGAACAGGAGGTTGTATTGCACCGTGATCACATCGGGGTAGCCGGTCGCGACCAGCTTGAGCAGCGCCTCGGGGGAATCGTGGAACGAGCAGCAGATGTGCTTGATCAGTCCCTGGCGTTTGGCGGACTCCATCCATTTGGAGAGGCGCGGCTCGACGTGCTCGGTGTAGGTTTGCCAGTTGATGCCGTGATGGTTGTAGATGTCGATGCTCGAAACCTGCAACCGCTCCAGACTCTGCTCCAGCAGTCCCCACCAGACCTTTTCATTCACGCCGTAATCGGGGTTCTTGGAGGAAAGGACGATCTGGTCACGCCATCCCTTGAGCGCTTCGCCGACCACGCGCTGGCTGTCCTGATTGCAGTAGCCGACCGCAGTGTCGATATAGTTGACGCCCGCCTCAAAGGCACGGTGGATCATCGGGATCGCCAGCTCGCGGTCGACACGCGCCGCAGCCCCCTCGCCGATCATCGGCAGCCGCATGGCGCCGAAGCCCAGTTGCGACACGCGCAGCCCTGTGCGGCCCAGCGTTCGGTAAATCATCCGTCGTCCTTTCCTGTGCGTCTCAACCCCAGACCGGGCTCGACCAGGCCATGTGGCCCCGGTTCGTGATGATGCGTACAAAAGCGCTCGTCTGCGGCGAAAGGGCGAGCGGCACGTCGCGCACCTCGAACACGCGTCCGCAGCCCTCCGGATGCAGGATGTGGACATCCTCGCCGCCAACCACCAGCGCCACCTCGTGGATTCCCTCCTCAGAGGCCGCCAGGACGTCTACCCGGCGGCGGTCGCCTGTTCCCGCGAAGGCGGCGTCGAGGAGGATGCGCGACTGGGTCGTGGCATAGGTGCGATGGTCGCGGATGGCGGCGAAGACCGACTGGCGGGTCAGCTTGGGCGTGTACACGGCGGTGAATCCCGAAGGCCAGAACTTGCCGCTGCCCGACAGATAGCTCTCGGTGTGCAGCGGGTCGCCCGGGCGCCCGTCGTGGATGTCGCCGCCGCCGACGAACCCCAACCGGTAGCCCCGCTTGAGCGCATCGGCCACATGGCGTCCGCGCTGCTCGCCGCGGCAATGCGCGATGGGCATGAGGTTGCCGTCGTCGGCGTGCTTCTCGCTGCTGCCCCAGACGGAGTGGATCTCGACCGCCCGTTCGTATTTCGGGTTCCAACCCTGTTCCCAGTCAACCCCCATGACCACGTTGGCGGGATGGTGCGGAATCGCGATCACCTCCTGCCCATGCACCGCATCGAGCCGTGCCCAGAGCTTGGCGAGCGTGTCGCAGTCGGGATCGTTGCTCCGCAGCACAGGGCCGCCGTCGCCGCTGAAGTAGATGTTGCGGTGTCCCGGCGCGCCGCCCGCGGGATGGTGGTGCGTCCACTCCTGGCCAATCAGCGTCACGAAGCGCCCGGGCTCGTTGAAGTCGTTGGCGACGGCCTGGAAGTAGTCCCATTGCCGCGCGGTGACCGCCTCCATGTGGTCGGAGATCGCTCCGAAGTCGAGGAACCCCTCGTCGCGCGCGAAGGTGTAGAGCTCCTCGGGACAGCGGATCCCGTCGCTGAAGAAGGTCTGCCAGTGCGGATCGCCCCAGTAGATGTGTTCGCACGGCGGATCCACGCTCGCCTGGACCGGGTTGGACCATCCCTCGACGCCACTGACGGGGTCAATCAGGCGAATGAAGTGGATCCCGGGCCGCGACAGGGAGAAGCCGCCGAACACGCCGATCGGGCGCGTGTCGCCGCGAAACACCCCCTGCGCCCGTCCATCGAAGACAATCCGGCGCGGGCCGTCGAGAACGTTGCCCGACTCGAGGGCCAGTTCGCCGCTCCATTCAGGCAGGCAGTTGTCGTGAAAGTGGATATTGCGCGCCACATTCAGGTTGAAGGGACTCTTGAGCGCCGGTTTCCGGTCGCAGAAATTCCCGGAGCACGGAATCTTGCGGACGGGCCCCAGCACCCGGATCTTGAGGGCAAACGGTTCGCCGACGGTCACGCGCGTCGGCGCGACGCAGAACAGTCCTGTGGGTTCCATGGGTGCCCCTTGCATGCGGCTCACGATACTCTATCCGCGCCTCATGCATCCAGCAAAAAAATAGGGATTAACAGGATGAAATTGGTGTGTGCAATCCGCGCGCGTTCATCTATAATACCACCCTGCAGGCAGCAGGGCCGGAGTCGGTCGGATGTCGATGCCTCCTGGAGTCGCGATGAAACGGAACATTCTACTGGTTGACGACGATGCCAGCCTCCTGGCGACCCTCGGCGATTTTCTCGAGAGCGAGGGATACGAGGTTGCAAAGGCCGAGAGCGGCGAGCAGGCGCTGGCGATGCTGCGGTTGCTTAAGCCCGATCTGATCGTGCTGGATATGAGCATGCCCGGGATCGGTGGCATGGGGGTGCTCGATAACCTGCAGCAGCCGGACGGCAGCATGCGTTTCCCCGTGCTGGTGCTGACGGCGCGGGCGCGGATGGCAGAGTATTTCGCCGACAAGCAGGTGGACGGTTTTATCGCCAAGCCCTGCGATCCCGAGGATCTCGCGCTCGAGGTCAGCCGGATCATCTTCCAGCGCGGTGCCGGCCTGCCGGCCGAGGCGCCTTCGGCCATGCCGGTCGTCCTGCTCGGCGAGCCCGATGTGCGCTTGCAGGCGGCGATCCGCAAGTCGCTTCAGGACTGCGCCTACGATGTGCGGCCGTTCGCCAGCGGCGCCGAACTGCTGGAGGCGGCGATTCTAGATCCCCCCGCGCTGGTTGTCATGCGCCTGGAGATGGAGGCGCAGAGCGCCGATGCCGTGGCGGGCATGCTGCACAGGATGCCGCGGACCCGATCGGTGCCCGTGATCGTCTATGGAATCAACGCGCCCGACGCGAAGATAGAGCATATCGTCGGCATCGACGAGAAGCAGTGCGTGGTGCTGGCGACCACCGATCCCGCCCGGTTGAAAATGGCGGTCAACAAGGTGTTCGGCTTGTAGCCTCCCCCTTTCGGGATCGTGGAGCGAGACCGGTATGCGTTGTCCCAAATGCGGCCATCAAGATGACAAGGTTCTCGACAGCCGGGCCGCGCGCGAAGGCGTGGCGATCCGGCGCCGGCGCGCCTGCCTGGCCTGCGGAAACCGTTTCACGACGTTCGAGGAGATCGTCAAAGACGCGCTGCGCGTGATCAAACGGGACGGGCGGCACGAGGAGTTCAGCCGGCTCAAGCTGATGAGCGGCATCCTGCGCGCCTGCGAGAAGCGGCCGGTCAGCCCGGTGGCCATCGAGGCGCTCGTCGACGAGATCGTCGAGGAGATCGAGCAGGCGGAGGAATCGGAGATTTCGAGCCAGGCGATCGGCGAGAAAGTCATGCAGCGGCTGGAGAAGCTCGACGATGTCGCCTATGTCCGCTTCGCGTCGGTCTACCGGCGCTTTGCCGACGTCAACCAGTTTATCAACGCGATCAGCGAAGTCGTGCGCAAGCAGTAGGAGATCAGATGCTATCAGTCGATCGGATCCGGCAGGAGCTTGGCAATGTTCTCGATCAAACGGACTGTTCTGCAGGCAAGCGCGTGGTTGGCAAGGTGCGCGACAGCTATTTGCTGTCGGGCGGTCGCCGTCTGCTGGTGACGACCGACCGGGTCTCGGCCTTCGATTGCGTCCTGGGTACGATTCCCTTTAAAGGGCAGGTGCTCAACCAGTTGGCGGCGTTCTGGTTCGAGCGGACAGCCGGCATCGCGCCCAACCATGTGATCGGCGTGCCCGACCCGAACCTCATGCTGGTGGCGGAGTGCGAACAGTTGCCGCTGGAGTTTATCGTGCGGGGCTACATCACGGGGGTGACGAAGACCTCCGCCTGGGTCAACTACGACGCGGGCATGCGCACCATCTGCGGCAACAAGTTGCCGGATGGGCTGCGCAAGGACCAGCGGCTGGCGCACCCCATTCTGACGCCGACGACCAAGCACGAATTGCATGACCGCAACATTTCGCGCGACGAGGCGATCACCGAGGGGCTGATCAGCGCCGATTTGTTCGACGAGGCGGCGCGCCTGTGCCTGCGCCTCTACCAGGAAGGTGTCGCCCAGGCCGCCGCGCGCGGTCTGATCCTCGTCGATACGAAGTACGAGCTTGGGCTGCTCGACGGGCGGCTCGTGGTCAGCGATGAGATCCACACCCCCGACTCGTCGCGCTACTGGTTTGCCGATTCCTACGAGAGCTGCTTCCGCGAGGGGCGGGAACAGCGCAAGCTCGACAAGGAGTACGTGCGGGAATGGCTGGCGGCGCGGGGGTTCCGCGGCGACGGTCCGCCCCCCGTGCTGACGGACGAGGTCCGCATCGAGGCCGCGCGACGCTACCTGCAGGCCTATGAGCTGATCACCGGCCTGCCGTTCGCGCCGGTCGAGGGGCCGATCGGCGAACGGGTGCGGCGGGCGATCGAGACCGCCGCCGCGTGCGCTCAGGCGAACTGAGCAAGGAAGCGGAGATCGTTCTCGTAGAGGTGGCGGATGTCGGCGATGCCGTATCGGATCATGGCGATGCGCTCGATCCCCATGCCGAAGGCGAACCCGTAGACCCCCTCGGGGTCGTAGCCGACATGCCGGTAGACGCGCGGGTCAACCATGCCCGCGCCGGCGATTTCGATCCAGCCGCTCTGCTTGCAGACGCGGCAGCCTTGGCCACGACAGAGGTGGCAGGTGAAGTCGACCTCGACGCTGGGTTCCGTGAAGGGGAAGAAGTGGGGGCGGAAGCGGACGCCCACGCCCGGCCCCATCATCTCGCGGGCAAAGGTGGCGAGCGTGGCCTTGAGGTCGGCCAGCGAGACGGGGCGCGTGTCGACGTACAACCCCTCGATCTGGTGGAAATTGGCGCTGTGCGTGGCGTCGGTCGTGTCGCGCCGGTAGCAGCGGCCGGGCGTGATGATCCGCACCGGCGGCGGCTGGGCCAGCATCGCGCGGATCTGCACGGGTGAGGTCTGCGTGCGGAGCAGCCTGTCGTCGTCGAACCAGAAGGTGTCGGCGGCGTCCATCGAGGGATGATGGGTCGCGGTGTTCAGCGCGGTGAAGTTGTTGAAGCGCGTCTCGATGTCGGGGCCGTCGGCCACGGTGAACCCAAGGCGCCCGAAGATGCGGGTCACCTCGTCGATGACACGTGAGAGCGGGTGCTGCGCGCCCGCGCGCGGCCAGCGGCCGGGGAGGGTGCAGTCGAAGGTTCCGCCGCCGCTTGCCGCGGGAGCGGCAAGCGCCTCGGTGCGTACGGTCAGTTCCTGGCCGAAGGCCTGTCGCCAGGCATTGGCGCGGCGGCCGAACTCAGGGCGCTCGGCGGGCGCGACCTCCTTCAGTTGTTTCATGGTCGCGGGAATCAGACCATTGCGCCCCAGATAGCGGATCCGGACCTGTTCGAGCGCGGCGGTGTCGGCGGCGGCACGCACCGCCGCCAGGGATTCATCGTGAAGAGCCGAGAGTTCGGCGAGGTTCATGGACGTCTCCTGTGGGGCCGCGAATCGCGGCTTCCTGAAAAAAAGAGGGCCATCCCGCTGACGGGATGGCCGCTGCACACGCCTCCGGGAACGTGACGACACGCCCCGACTACGTCAGGGCGGCGCGTGCCTGGGCCACGACCGCCTTGAACCCGTCCGGATCGTGAATGGCGATCTCGGAGAGCATCTTGCGGTTGAGCAGGCAGCCGGCCTTGGTCAACCCCTCGATCAGACGGCTGTAGGTCATCCCCTCCGCGCGGGCGGCCGAGTTGACGCGGCCGATCCACAACTGGCGGAAGTTGCGCTTCTTGAGCTTGCGGTGCACCGTCGCCATCGACATGGCGCGGTTGACGGCGTTGACCGCCTGGGAATAGGTCTTGCTGCGATTGCCGCGAAACCCTTTGGCCTGGTTCAGGACGCGCTTGTGGCGCTTGCGGGCGGTCGGCGCATTGGTTACTCTGGGCATGGAAAGTCTCCGTGGGCAGGGGTTAGTAGGTTGCCAGCATCCGCTTCAGCACAGGCTGGAACGATTCACTCACAACGGTCATGCCACGAAGGTTGCGCTTGCGCTTGCGCGTCTTGCAGGCGTTCAAGTGCGACTTGCCGCCGGACGTGCGCAGGATCTTCCCCGTGGCCGACTTTTTGAACCGCTTGGTGGCGGCACGTTTGGTCTTCTGTTTGGGCATGGTCTTTCTTTCTCAGGGAACGGGGCGCGAGCCCCGTCCGTTTTGAGGACGCGCATCAACCCGGCAGGCAGTCAGCCAGAACAGCCTAACGGGCGGGCATCCGCATACAATCACACTCGACTCCGAGTTGAAGAGGGCACATTTTAGCGAAGCGCAGACGGCCTGTCCATCCCGTTTTTTCGTGTGTGAAAATGGCACCCCCGGCGCGATTCGAACGCGCGACCCGCAGCTTAGAAGGCTGCTGCTCTGTCCAACTGAGCTACAGGGGTAGCACCGTGAAACAGTGTAATGGAAAGCCCCCCGGCTTTCAACCGCATATGACGATCTGCGCGCACGTGGTGGACAGCAGACCCGAAAGGTGGGATACTGTTGTCGTTTTCGCTGAATTGAGCAATGAGTGGCAACCCACGCCGGTTGGACGGGCTTGCCGCATAGACTGCCGGAGACGGCGGCACCATGGAACTTGAACACATGAAAAAGATCGGTTTAATCGGGCTCGACACCTCGCACGTGGTGGCCTTCACGGAGTTGCTGAACGATGAGAACCATGCGTACCATGTCAAGGGCGGACGTGTGACGGTGGCCTGGCCGGGAGGCTCGCCCGATTTCCCCAAGAGCATCGAGCGTGTGCCGGGGTTCACCGCCACCCTGCGCGACAAGCATGGCGTGGCGATCGTCGATTCGCCGGAGGCGGTCGCGGAGGCCTGCGACCTCGTCTTCATCGAATCGGTCGATGGCCGAGTCCATCTCGAGCAGTTCAAGCGGACACTACCCTACCGCCGGCCGACGTTCATCGACAAGCCCTTCGCCCTGCGCGCCGACGAGGCGCGCGAGATGGTGCGCCTGGCCGGCGAGGCGGGGATCGCCCTGATGAGCGGATCGTCGCTGCGCTATGCCGAGCAACTACAGCAGGCGCTGGCCAGGGGGCGCGATGACATCCGCGGCTGCAACGTGTTTGGACCGATGCAGGAGGAGCCGACCCAGCCGGGACTTTTCTGGTACGGCTGCCACGCGATCGAGATGATGGTTGCCGCGATGGGGGCGGGCTGCCGCGAGGTGCGCTGCCTGTGCAATGCGGAACATGATCTGCTGACGGCCGTCTGGAAGGACGGCCGCATGGCGGGCTACCACGGCTTGCGCCAGGCGCATGGGCGCTTCGGCCTCGTGCTGCACCGCAGGGAGACGGTGGAGTCCATCGATTGCCATGCGGGACGCCCCTACTATGTGGGACTGGTCACGGCGTTGCTCGACCATCTGCCGCACAACCGGGCCGGTGTCGCGCCGGAGGAACTGGTCGAGGTCGTGGCGGTGATCGAGGCGGCGAACCGGAGCCGCGCGAACGGCGGCGCGCCGGTGGCCCTGGGCGGCGGCTGATCGAGGCGGTTCACCCTTTGGAGCGACGATCCATGTTTATCGATATCCATGTCCATGTCCGGTCGCTGCCGGAACCCCTGCGCAACAACAAGCAGGCGTTTGCCACCCCCCAGCAGTTGCTCGACCGCTACGCGGCGATCGGCGTGGAACGGGCCGTGCTGCTGCCCCTGATCAGTCCGGAGGTCTACGAGCCGCAATCGAGTCACGAGATCCTCGACATCTGCCGGCGCGATCCGGAGCATTTCATCCCGTTCTGCAATATCGACCCGCGCGCGGTGACCAATGCCTCCGACGCTCCCTTAGGACATTTGTTCGACTTTTATGTCGAGCACGGCTGCAAGGGGATCGGCGAGGTGACGGCCAACCTGCCGTTTGCCGACCCCAAGGTGCGCAACCTGTTCCGCCACACCGAGCGGGTCGGGTTCCCCCTGACCTTTCACATCGCCGCGAAGCTCGACAACATGTACGGCTTGTACGACGATCCCGGTCTGCCGCAACTCGAGCTCAGCCTGGCGACGTTTCCGAAGCTGGTGTTCCTGGCGCACTCCCAGACCTTCTGGGCCGAGATCGCCCGGCTGGAGAAGCCGGGCGACCGGTACGGCTATCCCCGCTATCCGGTCCGCGAGGAGGGCGTGGTGCCCCGGCTGTTCCGGCAGTATCCGAACCTCTACGGCGATCTGTCGGCCGGCAGCGGCTGCAATGCCCTCAAGCGCGATCCCGAGTATGCCGTGAAGTTCCTCGACGAGTTTCAGGATCGCCTTCTCTTCGGCACCGACATCTGCGCCCCCGACACGCCGACCCCGCTGGTCGATTTCCTGCTCGACCTGCGGCAAAGTGGCAGGATCAGCGAGGCCGTCTTCCAGAAAGTGGCCCGCGAGAATGCGATCCGGCTCCTCAAGCTTAAAGCCTGAGGCCGACTAGCGGAGGATCAACCAGGTCGCTTGCAGGGGCAGCCCCTCGAGGGCGCCCAGGTCGATTGATCTTGGCCGAGTCGAGCATGACGATTTTGGCGATGTCAATGGTTGGCCGGGTGCCGTAGATGGGTCCGTCAAATCCCTCCCGAACCAGCTTCGGCAGCAGGCCGCAGTGGTCCAGGTGGGCA
>JAAYZJ010000079.1 GCA_012514915.1 Lentisphaerota bacterium
CAGCAGCTTGGCCCGGATGGTCACGGTGCTGTCGGTGAAGGCCGGACCCTGGTTGGCGCCCTTGGCCGACTGGCCGTGGGCCGAGAACTCGAAACGGCCCAGTTCGTAGGAGACGGGGGATCCCTCGGGCGCGTAGTGCAACGCGATCCAGCAGATGTGGTGCTCGGTGGTGTTGGGATGCGCGATTTCCTTGCCGACCGTCGCCGAGATGACAGTCCATTCGTCCGCCTTGGCGGTGTCGGGGGCATCGATCACCGGCACGTGCTTTTCGCTCTTCCAGTCGGCCGATTTGACGAGTTCATGCAGATGGCTCATGGGTGTCTCCGGTTGGGGTTGCATTCACACACACGCCAAGCGTGTTCTGTGGGCCATTATAGCCGGGATGGAGGCCGGGAGTCAATCGCCTCATCAGAAGAATTGCATGGAAAAGGACAAGGGTCGTGAAAGGGGAAGGGGGACACAATTTACCTTTTTGACACCACTCCTCCCGACCGGATATATTGCCGGTCATGACACACCTGCCCTGGCCTCACGCGCGATACCGGCCCCGATTGCTCACGCGGATGTTACGGCCCCTGTCGGCCGTGGGTCTGGGCACGCTGGCACTGCTTCCACCAGCGGCTGCAATCCCGGAAACGCCACTGGCTGTCCAGGGCCGGGCGGTGCAACCGGTCGTGACGTCCGCGCGGGCCACGCCGAGTGTCAAGGAGTTGGCGGCGACCCTGGCCCACTACCTTGAAAAAATCAGCGGCGCACCATTCTCCCTGGAGACCGGCGACGGCCAGGCGGGGGTGGTGGTTGGGACCATCGCGGACTTCCCCGGCCTGGGACTTGACGCAGACTTCGAGCTCGGCGACCCGACGCAGCGCGAGGCGTATCTCCTGCGCTCGCACGCCAACGGAGTCTATCTCATCGGCGCGACGGAACTGGCGGTCAGCCATGCCGTGTGGGGTCTGCTCGACCGGCTCGGCTACCGCCAGTTCTTTCCCGGCAGGCATTGGGAAGTGATTCCGCGGATTCCCGACCTGACGCTGGCCGTGGACGTTCGTGAGGCTCCCGATTTCTATGGCCGACGCATCTGGTATGGCTTCGGCGACTGGAGCGACAACCGGGCCGACAAGGCGGCATGGGACGCGCGCAACCGTGTCGCCAGCGGCCTGAGTATCCATTCGGGCCATGCCTGGGACGCCATCTACAGCGACAACCGGGCGGAGTTCGACGCGCATCCGGAGTACCTGATGTCGAAGCAGCCGGTCAAATTCTGCGTGTCGAATCAGGACCTGCGCCGACTGGTGGTGGCGTGGGCACTGGCGGCATTCGACAAGAACCCGCAACGCGACTCGATCTCACTCGATCCCAGCGACGGCGATGGCTGGAGCAACCCGGACGGTTCGTGCCCGGACGGAACGGTCTACGCGAGTGTGTCCGACCGCGTGGTGACGCTCGCCAACGAGGTCGCCGCGGCGGTGAACGCCAAGTACCCCGGCAAGTATGTTGGCATCTACGCCTACTTCAAGCATGCGCCGCCGCCGACCATCCAGGTGCATTCCAACGTCGCGGTGGGGGTGGCCACCGGCTTCATCACCGGCGGCTACACCTTCGATCAGTTGATCGAGGGCTGGAGCCGGCAGGGGGCGACGGTCGGCGTGCGCGAATACTACAGCGTCGTGATTTCCCACAAGGACCGCCCCGGTGGTCTGCCGGCGGGCGATCCGCGCGCCATCGCGGCCAGGATCAAGCGGCAGTACGCGCAGGGCGCGCGCTTCATGAGCGCCGAATCGAGCAATAGCTGGGGGCCGGGCGGCCTGGGGTATTATCTCGCGGCGCGCATCCTGTGGGACAGCGAGGCCGACACGGAGGCGCTGATCAACGATTTCTTCGAGAAGGCATTCGGCCC
>JAAYZJ010000080.1 GCA_012514915.1 Lentisphaerota bacterium
CAAGCGATTTGAACGGTTGATCGCCAACACCAAACTCAAGACGGCCAAAGCTTGGGCAGTCAAAGAACTGTGGCGGGAATTCTGGAAGTCTCCCGATTACGACACGGCCGCCGAGACGTTCAAAGCTTGGTACCGCGAGTCCATGTCCACGCGCCTCGCTCCCGTCAAAAAGGTCGCTCGCATGTTCAAGAATCATCTTCGCAATATCCTATCCTACTTCCGTCTCCGCATCTCAAACAGTCCCGCGGAGGCCATCAACAGTCGTATCGGCGAACTGGTCGCTCAATCATGCGGCTACCGCAACAGGGAACGCTTCAAAGCTGATGTGTTCTTCCACCTTGGAGGGCTGGATCTTTATCCCGCTCAATGCCAAATCCCACGCTAAACCCGGAAGCGCCTTTTCATGAGTAGAAGGCTAGACATCAGTCTCGGCATCATTAATTTATTCCTTCACACCACACACCCCGTTGCCTCACGTCTGCTCGCGGGAGGCATCGCGGCGGTTGCGGAAGAAAGCCTGCAGGCGCTCGCGGCAGACGTCGCCGAGGACGTCGCCGATCACCTCGGCGCGGTGGATGAGTTGGGGATGGGTGAGAATCTGGAAGACCGACTGCCCGCCGCGCTGCGGGTCGGCGACGCCGTAGACGACGGTGGGGATGCGGGCCAGCACGATCGCACCGGCGCACATGGGGCAGGGCTCCTTGGTCACGTAGAGCACGGTGTCGGTCAAGCGGAAGTCGCCGCGCGCGGCCGCCGCCTGCGTGATGGCGATCATCTCGGCGTGCGCGGTGGGATCGTGCAGCATCTCGGTCTGGTTGTGGGCCCGGCCCAGCACCTTGACCGCCACGGGGCGAATCGTGTCGTCGACGGGTCTGTCGATGATCACACAGCCGGTGGGGACTTCGTTGGCCGCGGCCGCCTGGTCCGCCTCGCGCAGCGCCAGACGCATGAAGTAGTCGTGGAAGGCCGCGGTCATGGCGTCATCAGGGCGAGCAGCCGGTGGACAAGCTGGGCGGCTGTGAAATCGGCGTGGTGCAGCCCGGGGATCGGCGCGAGCTCGACGACATCGGCACCCACGATCGTCCGCCCCTGGGCGATGCGGTCGAGCAGCGCCATCGCCTGGCGCCAGAAGAGCCCGCCGACGACAGGGGTGCCGGTGGCGGGCATTTGCGCGGGGTCGAGGGCGTCGACATCGAAGCTCATGTAGATGCGCTTGGGAAAACGGGCGGGCAGCAGCCGCCGCGGCAGGGTGGGGCCCGTCAGGCGGTCGGCGTCGAAGGCCGTGAGCAGCGGGTGGCTGCTCCGGAACGTCTGCTCGTCCTCGCTGGTGGCGCGGGTGCCGAACTGCGCCACGGGGAAGCCCATTTCGACCACCCGGCGCATGACGCAGGCGTGGCTGAAAGGCGACCCTTCGTACCGATCGCGCAGGTCGGCATGGGCATCGAAATGGACAAAGCCGATCTTGCGCCGGGCCGCCGCGAAGGCCCGTGCCGCCCCCAGCGTCACGGTATGCTCGCCGCCCAGGATGAGCGGACGCGCTTTGACCGCGAGCGCGCGGGCGACACTGGCGGTGATCGCCGCGAGCCAGGCTTCGGCATCGGCCTTGCGGGGCAGTTGCACGGCCGCCTGCGTGTGGATGCCGGCGGCCCCCGGACGGATGCCGCGGTCGTGCGCTTCGAGCTGCCCGGAGGCATCGAGAATGGCTGCTGGCCCGCGTGAGGCGCCTGCCCCGTAGGAGACGCTCAGCTCCATCGGGACGGGAATGATGTGGAACGCGGCGCGGGCGGCCGTGGCATTCGGAAATTCGGAGGCAAGAAAATGGCGCGGCCGGGCGGTCGGTGATTGCATGGGACTCCTTAGTCAGGAAAGGCGCATTTTGAAATCTTCGTGGCCGAAGCGGCGGACCAGCCGGAGCGTTCCGTCGGGTTCGCGCGCGACGATGTCGGGCAGGCGGATGCCGTTGAAGGTGGTGTTCTTGACCATCGTGTAGATGGCCATGTCCTCGAACATCAGGCGGTCGCCGATGCGCAGCGGCCGATCGAAGCTGTAGTCGCCGATCACATCGCCGGCCAGGCAGCTCGGACCCGCCAGACGGTAGCGGTGGGGCTTGTCGCCGGGTTCGCCGCCCGGCTCGGCGCCCGGCCCGGGGATGGCGCACCCGGTCCAGTCCCGCTCGCGGAACACGCGCGGGCGGTAGGGCATCTCGAGCACGTCAGGCATGTGGCAGGTGCAGGAGGTGTCGAGGATCGCGATGGGGAGCGTGTTCTCGACGATATCCAGCACCGAGGCGACCAGCGTGCCGGCGTTGAGGGCCACGGCCTCGCCGGGTTCGAGATAGACGACGGGATTGCCGTGCCGCGCGCGGAAGGCATTCAGCAGCCGGCACAGCCGGTCGCCGTCGTAGTCGGATCGGGTGATGTGGTGGCCGCCGCCGAAATTGAACCAGTTAAAGCGGGGCAGGAGATCGCCGAAGCGCGACTCGATGGCGTCGAGGGTGCGCTCGAAGGCGTCGGCGTTGTGCTCGCAGAGGTTGTGGCAGTGGAGCCCGTCGAGTCCATCGAGGGCGCGTCCCGCGAAGTCGGTGCGCCGGATGCCGAGGCGCGAGCCGGGGGCGCAGGGATCGTAGAGGGGTGTGTGGCCCTCCGAGTGCTCGGGGTTGATGCGCAGGCCGCAGGCGGGGCGGGGGGCCTTCGCGGCGGCGGCGACAGCCTGGAACTGTTCCCACTGCGCGAAGGAGTTGAAGGTGATATGATTGGCGACCGGCAGCAGGGTTTGCATGTCGGCCCGGCTCAGGGCTGCGGCGAAGACATGGACCTCGCCGCCGAAGGTCTCGCGGGCCAGCAGGGCCTCGTCCACGGAACTGGCGCAGCAGCCGTCCAGCACCGGGCGCAGCAGGGGGAAGGCGTCGAACATGGAAAAGGCCTTGAGTGCCAGCAGGATGCGGCAGCCGGTGCGGGCCTTGATGGCGCCGAGCTGGTCGCGGTTGCGCAGCAGCGCCGCGTAGTCGACCACGTAGGCGGGGGTGCGGAGGTCGTGTGTCGTCATCCGTTCAACCTGGCGTCGGGGGGTGGGGGACGGGGGCGGGGCGCTGGCTGAACTCGCAGCCGCAGTAGTCCTGGCGGTACAGGCTGTACTGGCGCGCGAGCGCGACACTGCGCGCGAAGCCGCCCTGTTTCTTGAAGTCGAGCGGCAGGAAGCGCGCGGCATCGACGGCGCGTCCGGCAGCGAGGATCGCGGGGGTGTGCTTGTGGGGACTGACCGTGAGCGAGGTCGTGAAATGCGCGAGTCCCAGGCGGGCCGCCGCACGTGCCGTGCGTTCCAGACTGAAGCCGAAGCAGGGACGGCAGCGTGCGCCGCCCTCGGGCGCCTGCTCATGCCCGCGGATCGCCGCCAGCCAGTCGCCGTGGCGCGCCTCCGTGTCGACGATCAGCTCGACCCGCAGGGCGGCGGCCAGCCGCTCCACGCTACGCAGCCGGCGCACGTACTCATCGGCGTCGCCGATGTTGGCGTTGGAGAAGAACAGGGTCACCCCGTAGCGCGCGGCCTGCAGACGCTCGATGCAGGCCGAGGCGCACGGCGCGCAGCAGGTATGGAGCAGGACGTCGTCCATGGCCGGGGTCACTCGCCGCGGCAAGCGGCTATCAACTGACGCAGGGTGGCGGCGTCGCGCACGAACTGCTCGAGGCTGTCGTCCCGGACGAACTCCAGCAGTGCCCAGCGGTCGGTGGGCGGTTCGGCGCCGCCGGCCTCGGCCAGGACCTGGAAGAAATCCCGCCAGTTGGAGGTTCCGTCGGCCAGGGGGAGGCGCTGGCCGTTGGCTTCCCATTGGAACACATGCACATTGGACAGCCAGGGCAGCATGTCGCGCAGCGAGGCGAGGTGTTCGTCGTGACTCCAGTTGATGGTCGGCTGCCAGTAGGCGGCCAGGCCGGCCGGCTGCGTGGCCAGCAGCAGCCCGCGCGCCGATGCGCGGTCATCGGTGAGCGTGTTGCGGTGGTACTCGAAGGCCACCCTGACGCCCTGCCGCGCCGCCAACGCGCCGATCCGCAGACTGTCCTCGACGACGCGTCCCCGGTCGTCGGGGGTGCAGGCGGCCGAGGCCTGTGCGCCGGCCCAGACGCGGATGGTCGGCGCCTGCAGGGCACGCGCCGAGTCCAGGACCTTTTCAAAGGGCAGTCCCTGCTGCTCGGAGACGCCGGCCCGGTAGTAGGAGCCGTAGGCCGCCACGCGCAACCCGGCGGCCCGCGTGAGGGCGCCGACCTCCCGTGCCCGCGCCAGGTCGCCATGGGGCACATGCACGTCACCGCCCCATTCGATGCCTGCGAGACCCGCCTGGGCCACGGTTTCGATGATCTGCTCGACAGAACGCTTTCTGAAGGAGATCGAGACCAGTCCGGTGTGTATGTTCATAGGCGCATCAGAGGGGGGTGTGTCGTTGACCGTCAACACACGAAAGGATAAACTTCCGGCAATGAAAAAGAAAGCCATTTCTACAGGGATGCCGACGGGAGCCGTCTGATGGAGCGCCCCAAGACGGTTCTGGTGACGGGGGGCGGCCGCGGCATCGGCGCCGCCATTGTCGAACACCTGCTGGACCGCGGCTGGGATGTGGCGTTCTGCGGGCGCAAGCCGGGCAGCGAGCTGGCAGCTCGCGTCGAGGCGCTCGCGCGCCGGAGCGGCCGGCGCGTGCGCTATGTCGAGGCCGACGTGGCGGTGCGGAGCGACCGCGAGCGGCTGCTGGCGACGGTGCTCGCGGCGTTCGGGGCGCTCGACGCGCTGGTCAACAACGCCGGCGTCGCGCCCGAGGTGCGGGCCGACCTGCTCGATCTGACCGAAGCGAGCTACGACCGCGTGATGGACACCAACCTCAAGGGGCCATTCTTCCTCGCGCAGGCGGTGGCGCGCCACTGGGCGGCGGGTGGAGCAGGAGGCGCCATCGTCAACATCGGCAGCATCTCCGCCACGGTCGCCAGCGTCAACCGCGGCGAGTACTGCCTCTCGAAGGCGGGCATCGCCATGATGACGCGTCTTTTCGCCGTGCGGCTCGCGCCGCTCGGCATCAACGTCTACGAGGTCCGGCCCGGCGTGATCGCCAGCGACATGACCGCCGGCGTGCGCGAGAAGTACGACCGCCTGATCGCCGGCGGCCTGACGCTGCAGCCCCGCTGGGGCGAGCCGGAGGATGTCGGCCGGGCGGTGGCGATGCTGCTGGCGGGCGACCTCGCTTATTCGACGGGGCAGGTCATCCAGGTCGATGGCGGGCTGGAGATTCAGCGGCTATGAGACGGCGGCGCGTGCAGGCGCTCGTGATCGGCAGCGGGGCGGCCGGCCTGGCGGCGGCGCTGCGGCTGAAGGCCCTTGGGGTGCGCGAGGTCGTGGTCGTGACCGAGGGGCTGCAGCACGGCACCTCGATCAACACCGGCAGCGACAAGCAGACCTACTACAAGCTCGGACTCTACGGCGACGAGCCCGACTCGCCCCATCAGCTCGCGCGCACGCTGTTCGACGGCGGGTCGATGCACGGCGACCTGGCCCTGGTCGAGGCGGCCTGTTCGGACCGGTGTTTCCAGCATCTCGTCAACCTGAACGTCCCCTTTCCGCGCGATGCCTACGGACAGTTCATCGGCTACCAGACCGACCACGACACGCGGCGCCGCGCGACGAGCTGCGGCCCCTACACGTCGCGCGCGATGTGCCGCGCGCTGATCGACGCCAACCGGGCCGCGGGGACCGAGGTGCTCGAGGGCTGGGGGGTATCGGACCTGATCGTCCTGAAGGGGCGTCGCTGCGCCGGCGCTGTGGCGCGCCACGCGCGCACGGGCCGGTGGCTCGCCCTGCTGGCCGACGACACCGTCTTCGCCGTGGGCGGGCCGGGAGGGCTCTACCGGGATTCGGTCTATCCCGCCGTACACAACGGATCGATCGGAATCGCGCTCGAGGCGGGCGCGCGGGCGCAGGGATTGCCCGAATCGCAGTACGGGATGGCGTCGATCCGTTTCCGCTGGAACGTCTCGGGCTCCTACCTGCAAGCGGTTCCCCGCCTGGTCTCGACCGATACCGCGGGCAACGATCCGCGCGAATTCCTCAACGACGCGCTGCCCGATCCCGACGAGGTCGCCTCGCTCACCTTCCTCAAGGGCTATCAATGGCCCTTTGATGTCCGGCGCGCCGCGGGCGGTTCGTCGCGGATCGACCTCCTGGTCCACCGCGAACGGTGTGAGCGCGGGCGGCGCGTGTTTCTCGATTTTCAGCGCAATCCGGCGCGCTTCGCCTTCAGCCGGTTGTCAGCCGAGGCCCGCGACTATCTGGTCCGCTCGGGGGCGCGACAGCGGACCCCGATCGAGCGTCTGTGTGCGATGAACCCCGATGCCGTCGCGCTGTATGCCGCGCACGGGATCGACCTGCACCGCGACCTGCTGGAGATCGCCGTGTGCGCCCAGCACAACAACGGCGGGCTGGCTGGCGACATCTGGTACGAGTCGGACACGATCGCGCATCTCTATCCGGTCGGCGAGGTGAACGGTTCGCACGGCGTCGCGCGGCCGGGCGGCGCGGCGCTCAACGCCGGCCAGGTGGGGGCTTTCCGGGCGGCCGAGCGCATCGCCGCGCGGCAGGCCGCCACGGGGGCGCTCCGACTGGACGAGGCGGAGGCGCTGCACGTGGCCGCGGCGCGCGTGGCAGCCGCGCGACGGCTGCTGGGCGGCACGCGCGACTGGCGTGCCGACCGCGCCGACCTGCGGGAGCGGATGACGGCGTGCGGCGGCATGCTGCGCGATGCCGCGCGGATCGTCGCCGCGGCAGCCGCGGCGCGCAACCTGTACACCGCCATCTGCCGCGACGGGTATCCGTCGGCGGCGGGGAACCACGGCCTCATGAACCGCCAACTGGCGTTCGCGCACTGGGCCTACCTCTCGGCCATCGCCTTTCAAATCGAGTCGGGCACCGGCTCGCGGGGCTCGGCGCTTGTGCTGGGCCCGGACGGCCCGGTGCCGGAGGCGGCCGGTTTCCGCGGCCAGGTGCTCGAGACCCGCTTCGACGGGCGGCGCCTCCGGCACCGCTGGGTGCCGCGGCGGCCGATTCCCCCCGCGACCGACGGGTGGTTCGAAACCATCTGGGCACGGTTTCGTGCCGGTGCCATCTACCCGAAACCCTGATCTTCCACCTGGAGACTCCCTTTGATTGCGCAACGTCTGTTTCAGATCCCCGACACCTGCTTTACCGGTGACCCGCCCTGGCATCCCTTTCCGCGTGCCCGGGACCGCAAGGCCTGGGAGTCGCTACCGGGCGAGACGCGCCGGACGCTCGTCCAGGCCGGCGAAGCGACGCTGGGGTGCGCGTGGCCGTTGCTACCCGCCACCGAAATCCTGGCCTACCGCCGGGATGGCAACCGTCGTCGCTACGAGAAGGCCTATTTCGAACGCCGGACCGCTCTCGTCAAGCTGGTGCTGGCCGAGTGCTGCGAGGGACAGGGACGGTTCGTCGACGAACTGGTCAATGGCATCTGGTGCATCTGCGAGGAGACCTCGTGGTGCCTGCCGGCGCACGTGAAGGGCTCCCAGGAAAGTGGCGGCCTGCCCGATGTCCGGGAGCCGGTGGTCGACCTCTTCGCCGCCGAGACGGGCGGCCTGCTGGCCTGCGTGCTGGAGCTGCTGGGTGATGAACTGGGCCGGGTCTCCGACCTGATTCCGCAGCGGATTCGCTCCGAAATCGAGGCCCGTATTCTGGATCCCGCCCTTGCGCGGGACGACTTCTGGTGGATGGGGCTGGGCGATCCCGGCCGCAAGCTCAACAACTGGACGCCGTGGATCGTTTCGAACTGGCTGCTCTGCTCGCTGCTGGCCGACGACAATCCGGGGCGGCGCCTGGCCGGCATCTACAAGGCGGCCGGCTGCCTCGACCGCTACCTCGCGCAACTGCCCGCCGATGGCGGATGCGACGAAGGCCCCTCTTACTGGGGGCGGGCCGGCGGGTCGCTCTTCGATGGCCTCGAAATTCTGCACAGCGCCTCGCACGGTGAGCTGACGTGCTATGACGAGCCGCTCGTGCGGGAAATCGGCGCCTACATCGCACGGGTGCACATCGGGGGCGACTGGTTTGTCAACTTCGCCGATGCGCCGGCCCGTCCCCGCCTGCGGCCGCATACGGTTTACGGCTACGGCGTCCGCACCCAGCAGGCGGCCTTGATGCAACTGGGCGCCTGGCTGGGACAGCAGGAGCAGACGTCCGGGGGCTTTGCGTTCGGAAGCGATCTTTACCGGGCCCTCCAGGCCCTGTTCACGTTTCCGATCACGACCGCCGTGACCACGCCGCCGCCTTGTCTGCGGGACGCCTGGCTGCCCGATATCGAAGTGTTCACGGCACGCGACCGCGCCGGGGAGTGGGACGGATGGTTTGTGGCCGCCAAGGGTGGACACAACGGCGAGAGCCACAATCACAACGACGTCGGCTCGTTTGTCGTGTTCCGCGGGGGGGCGCCGCTGCTGGTCGACGCCGGGGTTGGGGAGTACACCCGCCAGACCTTCAGCAGCGAACGCTACACGATCTGGACCATGCGATCCGATCACCACAACCTGTTGCCGACGATCGACGGCGTCGGCCAGATGCCGGGCGCCGCGTTCCGGGCCCGGGGTGTGGACTACCGGCAGGACGGGCAGGCAGTTGCTTTTGCGCTCGAGCTGCAGGAGGCTTATCCGCCCGAAGCCCGGATCGAACGCTGGCACCGCCAATTCGTCTTTCAGCGGAGCAGGCAGATCACGATTGAAGACACCTACCGCCTGACGGCCGACGTCCAGGCGTTGAGCTTCACGCTGCTGACGCCCTCGCAGGTGACGCTAACGGGGGAACGTGAAATCCAGCTCGAGTCGCGCATGCTGCCCGACGCCCTGCCGTCGGCCGATGGGCGCGTGACGGTCGAGATGCCCGCGCCGGTCATCACCTGCGAGGAGATTCCCCTTGAAGATCCCCGTCTGGCGCAGGTCTGGGGAAGGCGACTGCAGGCGGTTCACCTGCTTATCCACAACCCGCCCCGCGAAGGCGTGCTGCGCCTCCTCATCCAGTAGGCCCGCTTTGGCGAAGCAGGGGGCTCCGCCCTATGCCACTCGCGCTTAGATTCAGGCGTGGTCCGTGAGGCGGGGGTGCACCCGCGGCGACGACGCGTCGCCAAAGTACCTTGCGTCCTGGGCAACCAGACGGTAAACTCCCGGACATTCATCGAGACACGGAAGCAACCATGACAGCCGATCAACTCCGCGACAAGTACCTGCGTTTCTTCGAATCCAAAGGGCATGCCGTCATTTCGGGCGCGTCGCTCATCCCCGAAAACGACCCCACGGTTCTGTTCACCACCGCGGGCATGCACCCGTTGGTCCCCTACCTGCTGGGCGAGCCCCATCCGGCGGGACGGCGCCTGACCGATGTGCAGAAGTGCGTGCGGACGGGGGATATCGAGGCCGTCGGCGATGCCTCGCATCTGACGTTCTTCGAGATGCTCGGCAACTGGTCGCTGGGCGACTATTTCAAGCGCGAGGCCATCGAGTGGTCCTACGAATTCCTGACGTCGAAAGACTGCCTGGGGTTTGATCCCTCGCGGATCAGCGTGACGGTCTTCGCCGGCGACGACGGTGTGCCCCGCGACGAGGAGTCGATCGCGATCTGGCGCGGGCTGGGCATCCCCCCCGAGCGGATTCACGCCCTGCCGCGCGAGGACAACTGGTGGGGCCCGGCCGGGCAGACCGGCCCCTGCGGGCCCGACACCGAGATGTTCATCGACACGCTCAAGCCGGCCTGCGGGACGGACTGCCGCCCCGGCTGCCACTGCGGCAAGTACCTGGAGATCTGGAACGATGTCTTCATGCAGTACAACAAGACGGCTGACGGGCGCTACGAGCCGCTGCGACAGGTCAATGTCGACACGGGCATGGGGGTCGAGCGGACGATCAGCATGCTGCAGGAGCGGCCGTCGGTTTTCGAAACGGAGCTCTTCGCCCCCCTGATGGCGGCGATTGATTCACTCGCCGGCCCGCCTGTCGCGGCCGAGGTCGCCTGCCGCGCCCGGCGGATCGTCGCCGACCATCTGCGGACGGCCACCTTCATCCTGGGCGACCCCAGAGGGGGCGTCAAGCCGGGCAACCTCGGCGCCAACTACGTGCTGCGCCGCCTGATCCGACGGGCCGTCCGCTATGCGAAGCTGCTGGGAATCGGCTCCGGGTTCGCCCGCGTGCTGGCCGAAGTCGTGATCGACAACTACCGCCACGTCTATCCGGAACTGGAGGAGAAACGCGCCTTCATCTTGGCCGAACTCGTGGCCGAAGAGGAGCGGTTCGAAAAGACCCTGTCGGCCGGTCAGCGGGAGTTCGACAAGGTTGCCGCCGCCCTCAGGCAACACGGTCAGACGCAGCTCTCGGGGCGGACGGCGTTCAAGCTCTACGACACCTACGGCTTCCCGCTCGAAATGACGGAGGAGCTGGCGGCCGAGCAGGGGCTGGCCGTCGACCGTGCCGGCTACGAGGCGGCCTTCAGCAAGCATCAGGAGCTATCGCGGCAGAACGACGCGACGTTCAAAGGCGGTCTCGCCGACCATGGCGAAGCCACGACGCGCCTGCACACGGCCACCCACCTGCTGCAGAAGGCGCTGCAGATTGTTCTCGGCGATCATGTTCAGCAGAAAGGATCCAACATCACGCCGGAGCGTTTGAGGTTCGACTTCACGCACGGAGAGAAGATGACCCCCGGCCAACTGGCCGAAGTGGAGCGGATCGTCAACGAGCAGATCCAGCGCAACCTGCCGGTGACGATGGAGACCATGACGATCGAGGAGGCGCGGGCGGGCGGCGCCATGGCGCTTTTCACGGCCAAATACGGTGAGCAGGTGAAGGTCTACAGCGCCGGCGACTTCTCCAAGGAGGTCTGCGGCGGACCCCATGCCGCCTCCACGGGCGAACTGGGCCGCTTCCGCATTCAGAAGGAGGAGAGCTCGTCGGCCGGGGTGCGGCGCATCAAGGCCGTTCTCGAGTCGCGGGCACTCGGCACCCCTTCTTGCTGATGAAGCTCCGCATGCGCCGTTCCCGTCCTCCCGACGCTGTTCCCGACAACCCGCCGCGAGCCGATTTCGGCGGCTGGGCTGTCGCGGCGGCGGCGGGTATCCTGCTGCTGTTGTCGCTGGTCAAGGGGGACTGGCCGCTCGGCCCCTCGCGCGGGGCCGGCTGGATCGTCCCGCTCTCGTTTGCCGACAGCGTCTGGCGGACGCTCCTGGCCATCCTGCTGGGACTTCTGCTGGCGCTTCATCCCGCCCTGGCCGAACGGCGCGCGCGGCTCTCCAGGTGGTTTTTCGGCATGTCGGCCACCCGGTTCGCGTGGACGCTGGGTGGCGCCGCCGCCTTGTTGTACGCGGCCGTCAGCCTGCTGCTGTTCGACGGGATGCCGTATCTGGACGACGATGCGGCGGCGCTCTTTCAGGCCCGCGTGTTCGCGTCGGGACGCCTGTCGCTGCCCTTGCCCGAGCATGGTGAGTTCTTTTCGATGTTCGGCATGCTCGGGACCAGTCAAAGGCATCCGTTCGTCTGCACGATGTATCCGCCGGGGTTGTCGCTGCTGCTCCTGCCGGGCGTGCTGGTCGGCCTGCCCTGGCTGGTGATGCCACTGCTCGGCGGGCTGCTGCTTGTGGCCACCGTGGCGCTGGGGCGCGAGCTGGCGGGCGAACGGGTCGGGCGCATCGCCGGCCTGTTCCTGCTCGGCTCGCCTTTCGTCGGGATACTTGCCGGCACGCATCTCTCGCACGTGCCCACGGCGCTGTTCCTGACGTTTGGCTGGCTGCAGGTTGCGCGCCTGCTGCGCACGGGGGGGCTGCGTCACGGTTTGGGCGCCGGCAGCGCCTGGGGGCTGGCGTTTCTCTGCCGGCCGATGTGCGCGCTGGTGGTGGGGGTGGTGATGGCGTTCGGCGTGCTGGTGCAGGGGCGACGGGCCTGGGCCGCCCGGCGCGGCGTGCTGGTGGCGGTGGTGATGGCTGTCCTGGCGGCGGGGCTGCTCCTGCTGTGGCAGCAGGCGACGACGGGCGATCCGCTCCTGCCGGGCCACCGGGTGGGGATGGGGGCGCGCGCCAGCATGGGCTTTATCGAGTACCACCCGGCGCGGCAGCACACGCCGGCGGTAGCCCTGGCGCATACGCTGGCGCGCATGCGGGCGGTGAACGACCAGTTGCTCGGCTGGCCATTGCCCTCGCTGCTGCTGGTCTTCCTGCCGTTGCTGATCCGCCGGTTCCGGCCCGTCGATCTCTGGCTCGCGCTGGCCTGGCTCGCCCTGCTCGCCGTCTATGCCTTCTACTGGTATTGGGAAGAGTATTGGCCGGCCCGCTACACGTCGGCCGCCGCACCGATGCTGCTGGTCCTGGCTGCGCAGGGCTGGAGCCATTGGCGCGCGGGCGCCGGACGCCTGGTGCGGCCGGCGGCGCGCGCCTGCCTCTCGGTGGGTATCGTCTACGCCGCCGGCGTGGCCTGGCCGTCGGCGTGGAACCGCATCCGACAGAACCCCGGTGACATGGACCCGCTTCTGCCGCGGATCCTGCGCACCTACGGCGTCGACCGGGGCGTGGTGTTCATGCGGAGCATCGGCCGGGTGGGTTCGCGCGGCGAAGTCTACAACGACTACTATGCCGCCGGCTTCATCCGCAAGCCGTTGAATCTGGCTGGTCCGCTGGTTTTTGTGCGTAACCGCCGGGGGGAGAACGAGACGTTGATGGACGCCCGTCCCGGGGGGCCCTTCTATCTTTACACGTACGTCCGCGGTGATGCCCGGGCCGAGCTCGACGAGTATGTCCGCACGCCGGATGGCTGGGCGTTGCGGCGGGTGGGGCGCTTTCCGCCCGCCCCGGGCGATCCGGTGTTGCCGGCGCGTCCCGATGGTCAGACCCCCCGGAACCGCGCCGGGGCGGAGGCCCCATTCTGCCCGCGGCAGGTTCCCCAGGTGGTGGGCCCCCTGTGATGATGGACGCCTTCACCGCCAACTGGCATACCCATACGTTCCGGTGCAAGCATGCCACGGGCGATGCCCCCGACTATGCACGCCAGGCCACCCAGGCGGGCATGAAAACCCTCGGCTTTGCCGATCACATGCCGACCCCCGACGCCCGCTGGAGGTCGGTTCGCATGGATGCGGACGAGCTGGCCGACTACCGCGCGGCCGTGGCGCTGGCCGGGCGGCTGTACCCGGACCTGCGGATCTTCTGCGGACTTGAGTGCGAGTACCTCCCCGAGTGGCACGCCTACTACACGGACGAGCTGACGGGGCGGCAGCGAGTCGACTATCTGATTCTCGGCGCGCATGGCTTTCCGGTGGCGGGCGAATGGGTCTCGACCTTTTCGCGCCAGCGCGCCAACGATCCCCGGCTGTTGTACGCCTATGCCGACTACGTGATCGACAGCCTGGCGACCGGGTTGTTCCGGCTGCTGGCCCATCCCGATGTGTTCGGCTTCTTCTACGATGTCTGGGATGACGATACGGCCGTCATCGCGCGCGACATCGCCCAGGCGGCGCGCGCGGCGGGGGTTCCGCTGGAAATCAACGCCTACGGGCTCCGCAAGCCGCCCGTGCAGACGCCGTGCGGTTGGCGGCCCGCCTATCCCTGGACTCCGTTCTGGGAGGTGGCGGCGGACGCGGGCGCCGTCGCGGTCATCAACTCCGATACGCACGCGCCTGCCGATCTGACGGGGGCGGTCGACCAGGCGTTCGCGCTCGCCCGCCAGTCAGGTATCCGCGTCATCATGCCGCTGGATCTGGACGCGCGGAACTGGGCGTGAGGCGCGGACATTTTATCCGGCTTGTTTGTGGCAAGGCCGGCCGTCTCCCTGATGACGCCCACGGCCGCCTGACCGCCATGGCCACCACACGCGACAACGCCGCCGAACTTTGCCCCGGTAGGACCTGTTTTCCCATGCTGACGGCGGCGCGGTATTCTGCTAAGATGCTGGCGTAATCAGGCGCACGAGCCGCCTGCAAGTCCCTGCACGGAGAAAAAAGATGGCACAGACTGCATTCAAGGGTTCCGCTGTCCAATTGGCG
>JAAYZJ010000081.1 GCA_012514915.1 Lentisphaerota bacterium
CCGCGCGGGTCATTGTCTGGGTTTTTATATGCACCCGTATCCTTCGCGTCGCCCTTGAAGGAGAAGTCGGGGCCGGCGTAGCAGAGCACATACTCGTGGTCCTGCGAGAAGAAGTAGTTCTTGGAGTCGTTGGCGCCGCTGCGCGTCTTCCAGACGAAGGTGCCCACCTTCATGCCGTGGAAGATCTGATCCATGAGGCAGGAGAGGTGGGCCAACTCCTCCTCGCCGATGTGGACAATGATCACGCCGTCGTCGCGGAGGAGTTCGCGGGCAAGGGTGAGGCGGCGGTGCATGAACTCGAGCCACTTGGAGTGGCGGAAGGCATCTTCCCGGTTGAGGAAGCGGTCGTTGTAGACGAAGTCGCGGTTGCCGGTGTTGTAGGGCGGGTCGATGTAGATGCACTTGACCTTGCCGCCGTGGGTCATGCGGAGGAACCGGAGGGCGTCGAAGTTGTCGCCCTCGACGATCAGGTTGCCGAAGGGGGCCGCGCCGCATGAGAGGCCGGCGTCCGGCTCCAGGGCGACGAAGTCGGCGTTGAGGGCTGCCTCGCGCTCGATCTCGTCGCGCTCCCAGACGAGGCCGAAGCGGCGCTGGCGCCGCGCCTCGCGGTCGCGCCGTTCGAGCAGCGCGACGAGCTGCTCGCGGGTGAGATCGTTGTAGTTGGCGGTGCTCATGGTTGGATCCAATTTTCGAAGCGCGGGAATCCGACGCCCTCGATGATGGCCTTGATGCGCTGCATCCGGTCGCCGGTGGCCAGAACCAGGTTGCGCTCGGAGGCCTGCGCGGCAATCCAGATATCGTTCTCCTGGACGCCGAGAGCGTGGCCTGACAACGGCTCGATCAACTGCTCGACGCGCTCCCTCTTCCCGCGGGCAACCCTGGGCGCGTAGCGCTCGAACAGCTTGGCCTTGATCTCGGCGTACGCCTCGCCAGTCCGGCGAGTCACGAGCAAAGGCAGAAACTGTGTGAGCAACTTGCGATCGGCGTCCCGGAGGCGATCCGGGGCGCCCGACCGCCAACCGTACTCGATCTCGCCCCACGAGATCGACGACATGTAGAGTGGAATCGTATTGCGTAGACGACTCAGGTGCGTATTGAGTCTCTCCAACAGAGGGTCGCCGGCAGGCCTGGAAAGGAGTGAGAGGACGCAGGTGTCGAGGAGATATCCGTCGATGGCCATTTATTCATCCTCGTCAAGATGCAGTTCACCGGCGCGTCTCAGCGCCTCCTTCATGCGCGGAGTCAGTTGCTTCGCAAAATCGATCTTGCGGATTTCTCCCACTGTTGACCGCTGAAACGCGGGACTCAGGTACTCGTGCAACGGGATCCACGGCACGAAGTCGCGCGGATAATACTCCGTCTGCTCGAAGGGGACTCCGGGCCGGGGGTGCCCGTTGAAGCGGTCGAGGATGGCGCGCTCGTCGCGCGGCGCCAGATCGTAGAGTTTCAACACCTCGGCATCGACCTGTAGGCGCAGTTGTTTGAGATCGTCGGCCGCCTGGGCCGCCAGCCCTGGCGCGGCATCCGCCGCACGGGCCTTGCCGACATAGGCTTTCACGGCCCGCTCGACGGCACCGCTATCCTCGAGGTCGCGGAGCAGGGGCAGTGGAAGCGCTGCGTAGGTCTGGGTGTCAATATCGCGCTTGCCGCTCCCGCAATGGGCATACGCTTGCGCCATCGGACTGGTAAGAATCGCCCACAACACCTCTATGGATAACGCAGTGGTGCCTGGCTTGGGACGGATGGCGATCAACCGCTTGGTCGTTGGCCATCCATCCGGATCCATCAGCGCCCAAATCTTCCACGGACTGCGGCTGGCACGTGCCGCATTGACGACCACTTGGGGCTTTCCCGCAGTGGCCGCCGTGCCCCAGAAGCGCACGTCGGCATCCGTAAAGACAAGACTTTCCGGCTTTGGCGTCTGATGGTGCAGGATATTCGATTCGACATAGCGCAGGATCTGGCGGGGCCGACCGCCGTTCGCGCCGGAACATTCCTTGTTAAACTCGATTCCGCGCCCGATGTCCGCCAGGTCGCCGAGTCTTGGATTGTCTGCCAGCGAGTCCCAGAAGCGGGCCAGCAGTGGCGCGACAAGGGTGAAATGCGGCGGCCGCGCGATATGGGCGACGTCGATTTCCTGTTCGTAGCCGAAAGCGAAACGTTTCTGGAACGCTTCGACGCCTTTATCCGCCACATAGGCATACCGGGTGGTAGAACGCGGGCGCGCCTTCCGTC
>JAAYZJ010000082.1 GCA_012514915.1 Lentisphaerota bacterium
ATTGGTCATTGACGGTGCGCGGGTGGGGGATCTGACCCGTGATCTGCTGCTGCAGGATGTCGTAGTGATCGCGTCCCTCGAACGGCGAGAGACCGGTGACGAGAAAATAGAGGACGGCGCCGAAGGCATACATGTCGGCGCGGGTGTCGATCGCGGAGTCGCCGCGGGCCTGCTCCGGCGCGATGAAGTGGGGCGTGCCCACGATGTGACCGCCGTCGGCCGCGATGGGATTCTGCCCCTCGACGATCTGGACCGCCAGGGTGAACTCGGAGAGCTTGAGGATGCCCTGCGCGTTGACGCGGATGTTCTGCGGTTTCAGGTTGCGGACCACGAGCTGGGCCTCCGCCCAGGCGTACTGCAGCGCCTCGGCGAGCTGCTCGGCGATCCGCAGCGCCTGCGAGGCCTTCAACGGCCCCGTCCCCGCGACCATTTCAGCCAGCGTGGCCCCCTCGACGTGCTCGGTGAGCACATAGGTGATCGACGCGTTGCTGACGATGTCGATGACCTGGGCGAGGTTAGGGTGCGTGAGCCGCGCGACAAGCCGGGCCATCTTCAGAATCTGCTCGCGCTGCTCGGGAAGCATGTCCGGCTCGACGATGCGCACATCGACTTCGCGCTGCAGCGATTCCTGGATGGCCTTCCAGGTGACGAGCGAACTGCCGCGGTTCAGCAGGGCGATGCATTGCAGGCCTGGAATCTCCGGCAGGTTCATGGCGACGGTTCCTAGCGGCCGAACTTGCAGATGGTGCAGTGGCGGCAGTCGAGCGCGAGCGGCGTCGGCAGCGCCTGCCCCGAACACAGCGCCGCGCGCGCCTGCAGGTGGTTCATCAGCGCCAGCACGCAGCCGAGCGTGACGAAACCGCCGGCCGGCAGGATGAAGAGGATCATGCCGGCATCGACGGGCATCGGGATGCGCAGGTCGCCCCAGACGGTCAGCATGCCGGTGCCGAGGATCTCGCGGATCGAGGCGATCAGGGCTAGGGCCAGGGTAAAGCCCAGTCCCATGCCCACGCCGTCGGCCGCGCTGTTGAGGACGGGATTCTTGTTGGCGAAGGCCTCGGCACGGCCCAGGACGATGCAGTTGACGACGATCAGCGGGATGAAAATGCCGAGTTTCTGCGTGAGTGCGGGGGTGAAGGCCTGCATGAGCATCTGGACAATCGTCACGAAAGAGGCGATGATCACGACATAGCACGGAATCCGGATCGCGCCGGGAATGATGCGCCGGACTGTTGAAATCACGATGTTGGATCCGCACAGGACGAACGTCGTGGCGAGGCCCATGCCCAGCGCGTTTTCCAGCGAGGTGGTGGTGGCCAGCGTCGGGCACATCCCCAGCACCAGCCGGAAGATCGGGTTTTCGCGGACGATGCCGCGTGTCAAATCCTTGAACAGGCTCATGGTGTCTCCGTTGCTCCGCCGGACAGGGACTCACGGATGGACGCGAAGCTTGCCGCGGCGTCGCGGATGGCCTCCAGCGCCGCGCGCGACGAGATGGTCGCCGCCGTGATGGCGTCGATTTCACCGCCGTCGCGCGTGACCTGCCAGCGGGTTGCGGCGGGGCGGCCGCGAATCCGTCCCTTGAAGGCGTCCGAATCGATCTTCGACCCCAGTCCGGGGGTTTCGCGAGCATCGAGGACGGCGAAATTGTTCAGTGTGCCATCCGCCGTGAAGCCGACCATCAGGGTGATTGCGCCGCCGTAGCCGTTGGGGGATGTGCCTTTGACGGCCGCCCCCAGCAGCCGTCCGTCCGGCGCGAGCGCCACATAGTTTGAAACGGAGCCGAAGCCGCGCAGTTCGGGGGCCGGTGTGCCGGCGGGAAGCACGTCGCGCGCGGCGGCGATCTCCCTGGCGAGCGCCGACGCGGCGATGCGGTCGCGGGTCAGGACATTGACCCCGGCCAGCAGCGCCGTCCAGAACAGGCAGATCAGGGTTAGAATGACGATCAGGCGGAGGTAGGTTTTCATGGTGGTCAGGCGGCTTTACGCGCGGGCTGCGTTTGGCCGAAGACCCGGTTGCGCGTGGCGCGGTTGATCAGCGGCGTAAAGGCGTTCATGATCAGGATGGCGAAGCTCACACCCTCGGGATAGGCGCCCGACTTGACGGTGCGCAGCACAAGCGTCAGGATGCCGCAGCCGATGCCGAAGATGATCTTGCCGCGCGGCGTCGTCGGCGACGTCACCATGTCGGTGGCCATGAAGCAGGCGCCGAGCATCAGCCCGCCGGTCAGCAGATGGAATGCGGGCGGCATCGAGGCGGCCGGGGCGACGGCGTGCAGAATCGCGGCGTAGAGGGCGGCCGTGCCGAGGTAGGCGACGGGGATGTGCCAGGTGATGATCCGGCGGCGCAGGAGATAGACGGCCCCGATCAGGATCGCCACGGCCGAGGTCTCGCCGATGCAGCCGTTCATATTGCCCAGCAGGAAGTCGCGGGCCATGCCACCGGTCAGTTCGAAGGGCAGTGCCTGCCCCGCCTTGAGAGCCTCCTTGACCATTCCCAGCGGCGTCGCGGTGCTGGTGGCGTCGACAAGGGACGCGCTCCAGGTGGTCATCGGTCCGGTGAAGGACACCAGCAGGAAGGCGCGCCCGATGAGCGCCGGGTTGAAGGGATTGTAGCCGAGGCCCCCGAAGACCTGCTTGGCCACCGCGATGGCGAACACGCTGCCGACGGCCGCCATCCAGGAGGGGAGGCCCGGCGGCAGGTTGAAGGCCAGCAGCAGTCCCGTCACGACCGCGCTCAGGTCGCCCAGCGTGTTGTCGCGTTGCATCGCGCGGCGGCAGCCCCACTCGGTCGCCAGACAGGACGCGATGCACACGACCATCAGTCGCAGTGCCTCGCCGCGGAAGAAATAGAGCGCGGCGGCGGCGGCGGGAACCAGGGCGATCAGCACGTCGCGCATGATTCCCTGCACACTGGCGCCGGAATGGAGATGCGGCGAGGAACCGACCACGAGGGTCGGGATGGAAGCGGGGGTGGTGGCGTCGGTCGTCAAGGTGGGCTCCCGGTTATGGCTTCTGCTGGGCGGCGCGGCGGCGCTGGGCGATGATGGCCTTGGCGCGCCGCATGTGCTGGACGAGGGGCCGGCGGGCGGGACACTCGTAGGCGCAGGCGCCGCATTCGAAGCAGTCCATCACCTGGCGCCGCTCAGCCTCGTCGATGTCGTCGGCCTCGATCGCCTGGCTCAGTTCCGTCGGCATCAACCGCATCGGGCAGGCATCGACGCACCGGCCGCAGTTGATGCAGGCGTGCGTCGCGAAGGTTGTGAGGCGGGCGGCCGAGAAGAGCAGCAGTCCGGAGGAGGTCTTGCCCATCGGGATGTCGAGCGTGCCCAGGGCGAACCCCATCATCGGGCCGCCGCTGATCACCTTGGCCACCTCGGGCGTCGCGCCGCCGCAGGCGGCCACGAGGTCGGCCAGCGAGGCGCCGATCGGAGCGATCCAGTTGCCGGGCGCGGCGACGGCATCGCCGGAGACCGTGATGGCCCGGTGCGTCAGCGGGCGCCCGTTGACCACCGCTTCGCGGATCGCGCAGGCCGTGCCGGCGTTTTCGACCACGCAGCCGACATCCATCGGCAAGGCGCCGACCGGCACCGTGCGTCCGGTGACGGTGAAAATCTGCTGCTTCTCGCTCCCCTGCGGATAGCGGGTCTCCACCACGTGGATTTCGTGGTTGCCCTTGGCCTCCTTGAGGGCGGCATAAAGCGCGGTTGCCGCCTGGGGTTTGTTGTTCTCAAGGACGATGCAGATCCGCTCGGCGCCAAGGATGTGGCGGATGATCTCGCAGCCCTCCACGATCGACGCGGCCTGCTCGATCATCAGCCGGTTGTCGCTGTTGAGGAAGGGCTCGCATTCGGCGCCGTTCAGGATCACGGTGTCGATGGGCTTGTCGCTGGGGGGCGACAGCTTGACCTGCGTGGGGAACCCGGCCCCTCCCATGCCGGCGA
>JAAYZJ010000083.1 GCA_012514915.1 Lentisphaerota bacterium
CCGCCGAATAAGGCGGTTCCCGCTTCCCCGGCGACATTCGGTTGGTGTGACGCTTACGTTGAATGCGCTCTGGACGCCGCTGTTCTTCGGCCTGCACCGGCCCGGACTGGCCTTTGCCGAGATCATCGTGCTCGACCTGGCCGTGCTCGCCACGCTCATCGCCTACCGCCCGCTTCCCGATGCGCTCTTCTCGCTCACCCCCCAGTCACCAACCGAATACGCCCTGATCTTGGCCCCTTGGCTTCGGTGGCGCTTTCCGCTATCCTACGCACCCATGACACCCACTCTTGCCCGGCCGCCCAGACTGCGATTGGGCGATTATTATCTGCTCGAAGGGCTCAACTCGGCCTCCTCTTCGCTCTTTCTGCTGGCCATCTACTTCTGGACGCACGCGCGCCTGGGCTTCGGCGAGGCCGACAACCTGCTTCTGGGCTCGGTGCAGGGGCTGACCTACATCGTCTTCTCGGTCATCGGCGGGCGGATGGCCGAACGGCGGGGCTACGACCGGCTGTTTGCCTACGCGCTGGTGCTGGCCGCGCTGGCCCTGTCGCTGCTGTTGCTGTGCCCCACGGTCCGCGTGGCCTACGGGGTCATCGCCCTCTACACCGTGGCGATTGCCGGCACCTGGCCCGCGCTCGAAGCCGCGATCGTCCACGTCGCGGGACGATTCTCCACCGCCCAGCGGATAGCCTTCTACAACGTGGTCTGGTCGATCGCCGGCACGGCCGGCATTTTCCTCAGCGGCGCCATCTTCCGCTGGCGGGCGGGGTCGGTGATCGTCCTGCCCCTGCTGGGGCACCTGCTGCAACTGGCCTGCATCGCGTTCTGGCGCAGCCGCGGAGCGGTCGCGGCGGCCGCGGGCCCGGCCGCGGGGGCACCGCCGCCTGCGGCGGCGCATGCCAGACGCTCGCCCCGCTTCCTGAAGGTGGCCTGGCTGGGCAACATGCTGGGCTACCTGGTGGTCTCCAGCGTCAGCGCCCTGGCGCCGCACATCGGGCAGCAACTGGGGCTCGACGAGCGCGTCAGCATCTGGCTGGTCTGCTCGATGTTTCTGGCGCGCGGCATTACGTTCGCCGGCCTGGGCGTCTGGGAGGGGTGGCACTATCGCTGGTCGCTGCTCGTCGGATCGATACTCCTGATTCCCGTCGGCCTGGCGGTGGTGTTCTTCGGCCGCACGGCGCCGGTGGCGCTCCTCGCCTTCGTCGCCATGGGCTGGATGCTGGGACTGGTCTACTCCTCCTCGCTCTTCTACTCGATGGACATCGGCGTGAACAAGGGCGAGAACGGCGGCAGCCACGAGGCCATCCTCGGGGGTGGACTCTTCCTGGGGCCGCTCGTGGGCGTCTTCGGCGCGCGCTGGCTGCCGGCGCTGGCCGGCATGCCGGACTGGCGGGGCGCTCTGGGCGCGAAGCTGGCGATCCTGGGCTTCTACGGACTGGTCGCCGGGTGCGGCCTGCTCGTGCTGTCGCGGTGCCGGCGGCCGGCCGCCGCCGCGGCCTGACTGCGGGAGTCGGGGGGCGGGGGACGGGAGACCGTATCGCCGGCGTGGCGATGTCCCTGTGCAACTTGCATGCTCAGGATGATTCTCGTTGGGGCTGCAAACA
>JAAYZJ010000084.1 GCA_012514915.1 Lentisphaerota bacterium
CGCGCTTTTCCTCGCACCCATTTCGCACAAGACAGGTGCGCAAAACTTGAACAGCGCAATCGGCTCGCTGTCACGGAGCCGCGATTGACGGCATGCGAGGGGGGGCCTATAATGCGGCCATCATGACTGAAACGACTCTGATGGACTCCTATCCCGCGACCCTTTCAACCGAGGCGGCGATCGACGCCTTCATGACCCGACCCTATCCCGAAGTCGTCGAGCTGATGCGCCGACTGCCGGGCGACCTGGCGATCCTCGGCGTAGCCGGCAAGATGGGGATCACGCTGGGGGCGACCGCCGTGGCCGCCAGCCGCGCGGCCGGTGTCGAGCGGACGGTCTACGGAGTGAGCCGGTTCTCCAACCAGGCGGCCTACGATGCCGTGGCGCAGGCGGGGATGACGCCCCTGCGGTGCGATCTGCTCGATGCGGCCGCGGTCGCCAAACTGCCGCGCGTGCCGAACGTGATCTTCATGGCCGGCCGCAAGTTCGGCACCACGGGCGGGGAGGAGCAGACCTGGGCGATCAACACGCTGACGCCGGCGCGGGTCTGCGACCATTTCACCGAGAGCCGCATCGTCGCGTTCTCCACGGGCTGCGTCTATCCCCTCGTCCCCTCGGACGGCCCTGGCTGCTCCGAGTCGACGCCCGCCGCGCCAGTGGGCGAATATGCTCAGTCCTGCCTGGGACGCGAGCGGATCTTCACCTATTATTCCAAGCGCAACGGCGCGCCCGTCTGCCTGCTGCGGCTCAACTACTCGCTCGATCTGCGCTATGGCGTTATCCACGACCTGGCGACCCGCGTCTGGCAGGGACAGCCGGTTCCGCTGCAGGTGCCGGTCTTCAACGGACTCTGGCAGGGCGACGCCAACAACCTGACCCTGCTGACGCTCGAGGCCGCCGAGACCCCCGCCGCCATCCTGAACCTGACGGGCCCGGAGACCCTCTCGGTCCGCGAGACCGCCGAGCGTCTCGCCGAGCGGTTGGGCAAGCCGGTCCGGTTCGAGGGCGCGCCGGGGCCGACCGCCTACCTCAACGACGCCTCGCGGCTGCACACCCGCCTCGGCCGGCCGCGGGTGCCGATCGGACGCGTGATCGACTGGACCGCCGACTGGGTCCGCGCCGGCGGGCTGTCCTATGGCAAGCCAACCCATTTTGAAGTCTCAACCGGCACTTTTTAAGCCGGACCAGGAGCGAATAGCCGATGCAACTTTCCGATCTTCCCACCGACCTGCTGGCGCGCGTCCGGAGCGGCGTCGTCATCCCCGCGCTGCCGCTGGCGCTCGATTCCCGGCGCCGCTTTTCCGAACGGCACGAGCGGGGCCTGATCCGCTACTACGCGGCGGCCGGTTGCGGCGGGCTGGCCGTCGGCGTCCACAGCACGCAGTTCGAGATCCGCGATCCCGAGCATGGCCTGTTCGAACCGGTCCTGACCCTCGCCTCGGAGACACTCGATGCCGTCTGCCGCCGCAGCGGCCAGTCGATGCTCAAGGTGGCGGGCGTGTGCGGACGCACCCCGCAGGCGCTGCGCGAGGCCGGCTTCGCCCGCGAGACGGGCTATCATGCCTGCCTGCTGAGCCTGACCGCCCTCAAGGAGGCCGCGGTGCCTGACCTGCTGGCGCACTGCCGCGCTGTGGCGGAGATCATGCCGCTGATCGGCTTCTACCTGCAGCCCTCCGTCGGCGGCCGCGTGCTGCCGTACGCCTTCTGGCGTGGCTTTGCCGAGATTCCCAACGTTCTCGCCATCAAGATGGCCCCCTTCAACCGGTACCAGACGCTCGACGTCGTGCGGGCCGTCTGCGATGCCGGACGCGAGGGCGAGATCGTCCTCTACACGGGCAACGACGACAACATCGTTGTCGACCTGTTGACCGAATATCGCATTGTGACGACAAATGGTCCGCGCACCGCGCGGATTGTCGGCGGCCTGCTCGGTCACTGGGGCGTCTGGACACGGCGCGCCGTCGAACTGCTGGCCGAATGCCGGAAGCTGGCGCAAAGCGGCGCGCCGGTGCCGGCCGCCCTGCTGACGCGGGCGATCGAGGTCACGGATGCCAACGCCGCCTTCTTCGATGCCGCCAACGGCTTTGCCGGCTGC
>JAAYZJ010000085.1 GCA_012514915.1 Lentisphaerota bacterium
AACTGAGCCCGCGTCCCGCGCCAGCGGGACGCTCCACCCCCCCCTACACAGGAGTCGACATGGCTGAAATCACCACATCAATCATCATGGATCTGCGCGCCCGCACCAACGCGGGGATGATGGACTGCAAGCGCGCCCTCACCGAGACTAACGGCGACATGGAGGAGGCGATCAAGCTGCTGCGCATGAAGGGCCAGGCCATCCAGGTCAAGCGCGCCTCGAAAGAGGCCAACCAGGGGCTGGTCGAGGTGGGCGTCAGCGCCGACGGCCGCACCGTCGCGCTGGTCGAAGTGAACTGCGAGACCGACTTCGTCGCCAAGACCGACAACTTCAAGAAGTTCGTCCGCCTGGTGGCCGACACCGTGCTGAACGGCACGGAGGACGTGGCCGGGACGCTCAAGGACAAGATCTCGGAGCTGGTCTCCTCGACCGGCGAGAACCTCAAGATCGGACGGACGGCCCGCTTCACGCTCGGCGAGGCCGGCGCGATCGAGTCGTACATCCACATGGGCGGCAAAGTGGGCGTGATTGTCGAAGTCGGCTGCGGCAAGGCCGAGACGACCGGGCACGCGGCCTTCACGACGCTCGTGCACGACGTCGCCCTGCAGATCGCCGCAGCGGCGCCGCGCTGGCTCCAGGCCGGCGACGTGACGCCCGAGACCGTCGAATCGGAGAAGGCGCTCTATCGCCAGCAGATGGAGGGCGAGAACAAGCCGGCCAACGTGATCGAGAAGATCATCGAGGGGAAAATCCGCAAGTTCTTCGGCGAGGTCTGCCTGATCGACCAGCCCTTCGTCAAGGAACCCAAGCAGACGGTGAAGCAGATCGTCGAGGCGGCCGGCAAGGCGGCCGGCGACACGATCGTCATCCGCCGCTTCGCACGATTCCAGATCGGCTCGGTCTAGCCGGTGCCGGTTGTCATGGGGCGTTCTCCTCGCGGGGGACGCCTCATGGCGTTTCTACCGGGAGCGGGCGGCGGGTACCGCCCTCCCCGCTTCCCTCCCTCGACCGCGCACCCCATCCCCCGCGCCATGCCCCTCCCTGAACACCAGCACGAAATCGCTCGCCGCCGGACGTTTGCGATCATCTCGCACCCCGATGCCGGCAAGACCACTCTGACGGAGAAGCTGCTGCTCTACGGCGGCGCGATCCAACTGGCCGGCTCGGTCCGTGCACGGCGCGACCAGCCCTCCACCTCCTCCGACTGGATGGAGCTGGAGAAGGAGCGCGGCATCTCCGTCTCCTCGACCCTGCTGCAGTTCGAATACGGCGGCTGCGTGATCAACCTGCTCGACACACCGGGGCACAAGGACTTCAGCGAGGACACCTACCGCGTACTGACGGCCGTCGACAGCGTGATCATGGTGATCGACGCCGCCAAGGGGATCGAGGAACGGACGCGCAAGCTGTTTGAAATCTGCCGGCTGCGCGGCATCCCCATCTTCACCTTCATGAACAAGATGGATCGTCCGGCGCAGGATCCGCTGACGCTGGTCGACGAGCTGGAGAAGGTGCTCGGCATCGGCGCCTTCCCCGTCACCTGGCCCGTCGGCAACGGCGAGACGTTCCGCGGCGTCTACGACCGCCTGGAGCACCGCCTCCATCTGTACGAGCGCGCCGCACGCGGCCGCCACCGCGCCCCCGACCGGGTCAGCGGCATCCACGACGACGCGTTCAAGTCGCTGCTCCAGCCCGCGGAGTACGCCGCCTGGGTCGAGGAGGTCGAGATGCTGGCCGGCGCCGGCGAATCGTTCGACGCCCGCGACGTCCTCTCCGGGCGCATCACCCCGGTCTTCTTCGGCAGCGGCATCACGAACTTCGGGGTGCAGCTCCTGCTCGACTACTTCGTGCGGCACGGCGCGCCGCCGCAACCGCGCCAGTCGACCGACGGCCGCCTCATCGACCCGGCTGACGACGTCTTCTCGGGCTTTGTCTTCAAGGTACAGGCCAACATGAACCCGCGCCACCGCGATCGGCTGACCTTTGTCCGGATCTGCTCGGGGGTGTTCGAGAAGGACATGGTCGTCCCTGATCCCGAAAGCGGCAAGCCCGTCCGCCTCTCCTACCCGCAGAAGCTGTTCGGGCAGGACCGGGAGAGCGTCGAGGTGGCCTACCCCGGCGACATCGTCGGCCTGGTCACCCACAAGGCCTTCCGCATCGGCGCCACGCTGACCGCCGATGCCGGCATCTGCTACGACGAAATTCCGCGCTTCTCCCCGGAGGCCTTCGCCACGATCCGCAACATCGGCACCGCCCGGCAGAAGCAGTTCCGCGAGGGGCTGGACCAGTTGCTGGACGAGGGGGTCATCCAGGCGTTCAAAACGCCGGAGTCCGGTCTCACCAGTTCGCTGCTGGGGGCCGTCGGCCAGTTGCAGTTCGACGTCGTGCTCTACCGCCTGCAGAACGAGTATGGGGCCGACCCGCGCATCGAGCCGGCCCCCTACACCCTCGTCCGCTGGTTCGACGCCGGCACGCGCCGCGAGCAATACGAGGATGCCTACCTCGGCATTGGCGTCAAGCTGGCCGAGGATCTGCAGGGCAACCTGGTGATCCTCTTTCCGACGCCATGGGCGCTCGACTATTTTCTGGAGAAGAATCCCGGCACCCGGCTGCACTCCGTGTCGCCGCACACCCGTGGACTCCCC
>JAAYZJ010000086.1 GCA_012514915.1 Lentisphaerota bacterium
ATCTTCGAGGAGTTCAAGGGGACGGGCAACATGGAGCTGTGCCTCGACCGGGCGCTGGTCGACAAGCGGGTGTTCCCCTCCATCAATATCGAGAAGTCGGGCACGCGCAAGGAGGAGCTGCTGCTCCATCCCGACGAGCTCAACCGCACCTGGATTTTGCGTCGGGCGCTGAACGGCGTGCCGCCCGTCGAATGCATGGAGATGGTGATCAAGCGTCTCAAGAGCACCCGGAGCAACGCCGAGTTCCTCATGGGCATCAAGGAGTAGTATCGCGATGAAAGTCGAGCAACAAAAGGCCGGCGACTGCCGGATCAAGCTGGTCATCAATGTTGGCGCGGAGGATGCCCGTCCCGACTACGAGAAAATCGTCGGCGAGTATGTCGCCCATGCGCGCCTCCCCGGATTCCGCCCCGGCAAGGCGCCGCGCGCGGTCATCCTGCGCCGCTTCGAGCGCGAGCTCGACGAGGACGTGCGCCGCGCGCTGATCGCCCGGTTCCACCGGCAGGCCATCGAGCAGGAGAAGCTCGATGTGGTCAACATCGTCGATGTCTCCGATGTCCTCTTCTCGGTTGAGACGGGGATTTCCTTCGTGCTGACCGTCGACGTCGCCCCCGTCTTTAAGCTTCCCAAGTACCACAAAATTCCGCTCAAGGTCAACGCGGTCGAGGTCACCGAGCCGCAGATCGACGAACAGGTGAACGTCCTGCGCCGCTCGATGACGCGCTACGAGGCCGCGGATGCCCCCGTGGCCGCCGGCGACATGGCCCAGATCGATTACACGGCGACCACCGACGGCAAGCCGTTGGGCGAGGTCTACCCGGACAGCGGGCGCTTCGCCGCCGCCACCGGGTTCTGGACCCATGCGGCGGAACCGTCCTTCATCCCCGGACTGGTCGACGTGCTGATCGGCATGAAGGCCGGCGACAACCGTGCGCTCGCGGTCAAGTTCCCCAAGGATTTTGCGCTGGAGTCGCTGCGCGGCGTCAAAGCGGCCTATTCGCTGACGGTGCAGGCGGTGCGTGCCGCCTTGCCGCCGGATGACGGGGAACTCGTCAAGCAGGTCGGTATCGAGTCGATGGATGAGCTCCGCCGGCGTCTGCGCGAGAACCTCGAGCAGGAGGCCGCCCGCGCCGAGGAGCAGCGCCAGCGGCAGGAAATCAGCGACTACCTGCTGAAGAAGGCCGACTTTCCCCTGCCGCAGTCGGTCGTGGCCCAGGAGACGCAGCGCGTGCTGCGCCAGATGCTCGGCGAGATCGGCCAGCGGCCGGGCGCATCGGAGTTTGTCGAGAAGAACCGCGAGACCTTGCTCAGCAACGCCTCCCAGGCGGCCACCACGCGGGTTCGCCTGAGCACCATGCTCGGGGCGATCGCCGCCGCGGAGAAGATCGAGGCGACGGAGGCCGAAATCAACGCGGAACTGGCGGCGGCGGCCAGCTACTACGCCAGCCGCGGCGAGAAGGACATGACCCCGGCCAAGCTGCGGGAGCGGATGGAGGAGTCGGGCGGGCTGCAGCAGGTCGCCCACGAGATCCGCGACGGCAAGGTGATGAAGTGGCTCCTGGATGATGCCAAGGCCTAGTCGACAGGGTGGGGGGGCGGCGCCGCGACGGGCGGCTCCGCCGCGCAGGCGGGCAGGCGCGGACCAGCCGCGGCGGCCGCTGGCGCGCGTGCCCGGCCGCTTTGCCACGATCGAGCGCCTGCGCCGGTGGCTGGCGGAGAGCCGCGCCCGGACGGCATGCTGGTCGCAGGCCGGCTGGCAGCAACGGCAGTCGCTGGAGGCCGTCGATCTGGCGCGGCTGGGGCTGCTGCCCGACGAGGCCGCCATGCGGGCCGCCCTGCGCTACCCCGTCAAGGTTCCCCCGTATGTTCTCTCGCTGGTCGACTGGGACGATCCGCGCGATCCGATCCGCCTGCAATGGCTCCCCGACGGTCGTGAATTGATGCGCCTCTGCTCCGATGCCAGCGACGATCCGTTCGGCGAGGCGCAGCAGGGGCCGTTTCCCGGCATGGTTCATCGTTTCCCCGACCGTGTTCTGCTGATGGTCTCGACGTGCTGCGCCACCCGCTGTCGCCACTGCACCCGCAAGAACCGCCTGGACGAGGCCGTCGCCCTTCCGCCGACGGCCCGCATGCTGGCGCAGGTCGCGGACTATATCCGCGGCGCGCCCGGCGTCCGCGAGGCGATCCTCTCGGGCGGCGACCCGCTGCTGCTCTCCGACGCCCGGCTGCTGCGCTGGGTCGACGGGCTGGCCCGGCTGCCGCAGATCGACGCCGTGCGCATCGGGACCCGCGTCCCCTGCACCCTGCCCATGCGGGTGACCGCCCCGCTGGCGCGCGCCCTCGGCCGGTCGGGCAAGGTCTGGGTCAACACGCAGTTCAACCACGTCCGCGAGATCACGCCGGAGAGTGCGCAGGCCTGCCGCCTCCTCGTCGAGGCGGGCATCCCCGTCTCGAACCAGAGCGTCCTGCTGCAGGGCGTCAACGATTCCGTCGAGGCGATGGCCGACCTGTGCCGGGGGCTGCAGCGGATTCGCGTCCGCCCGTACTACGTCTTTGTCTGCGACCCCGTCACGGGAACGCTCCATTTCCGGACGCCGATCGCGAAAGCCCGCCGCATCGCGCGCGAACTGACGGAGCAAATCGGTGGCTTGCTGCTGCCGCGATTTGTCGTGGACCAACCCGGCGCGTCCGCCAAGCAACCGATCTGAGGTTCGCCTGGCCGGTGATTCGCCCCAGAAAACCAGGAGAAGGCACATGCATCGCTTGACCATGGGAATGCTCGCGCTCGCCGGCACGCTGGCGGGATGGACTCCGTCCGTGACGGCCGCCACCACGACCAATGCGCCCCTGCCGGGCCGCGGCGACCTCCTCGTGATCGACGCGACCGCCGGCCAGGTGGGCGGCAAGACCGTCATTACCCTGGGCGGCGGCCGCGAACGGTTGACGCTGACCGGCGCCGACTGCCCCGAGCAGAACAAGCACTATCCCATGACGCGGATTCCGAAGGAGATCCAGCTGCGCGACGGAGCCTTGTCCGTGCAGTTGGCCAGTGGCCTTCGCTTCGCCTACTACATCCGACCCAACATCCGCTACTATGGCGGCAAGGCGTTCGAGGCGGCCCTGCAGCAGTGGGATCGGTGGCCGGCCGCGTCGGAGCAGGTCTTTTCCGTGCGGCTACGGCGCCTGGACGACGCGGTCGAGTGGTGGCTGGACGGACGCTATCTCACGCGGACGCCGCTCGGCGACGGGCCGGAGGAACTGACGGTGAGCGTGTCCGACGGCGCCGGCCTGCGCCGGCTGGCGACGATCCCCGACCCTTCGCCGCCGGACGGGCGCCTGCTGCCGCTGGACCTGGCGGGATACCGCCACTTCGGCGGCGACACCCCCCTGGCGCCGCCGGAACCGCTCGATGCCGGCCTGCTGCGCCAGGTCCTGCTCGAACCGGGCGCGGGACGCATCGATGTCGGCCGCTCGCGCTGGCTCGGCCAGGCGGCCGACTCGGGATCCTTCTATGATCGCTACTATGTGCGCGGCGCCTTCGACGGCATCCCCGAGAGTCTGATCCTCCGCGTGCCGAAGCGGTTCTACACGCGCGTCTGGCTGCTCTGCGCGGTCGATCCGGCGGCCAGTCCCTGGATGACGGTGCGCATCGGCCGCTACCGCGAGTCGTGGGACGGCAGCGGGATGAGCGTGGGCGATACGCACGTCAAGATCGATCCGAACGACCCCGCCGGTCTGCTGGAGATCCAGCCGGCCGGCCGGACGACCCTGCAGCGCGACGGCGCAGCGGTCGAAATCCCCCTCTACCGGGTGGCGGTACCGCTGGCGACCGATCAGGTGGCCGACTACCTGCAGTGGAAGGGAAACGACCCCAAACGGCAGGATTTCGGCGCGCCGCTCGACTGGTTCTATCTCGAATTCAGCCGCAAGATCGAGACGCGCCGCTCCATCAATTCCGGCATCTTCGACGCCAAGCCCCTCGGCCCGGCCAGCGGCGTCTCGATCCTGGACGCCACGCTGCAGAGCGAACCCGTTCAGGTGCTGGTGCATTCGCCTGAGGAGGGGTACAGCTTCTATCTGGACGCCCAGCCAGCCCTCCTGGTGGAGACCCGCAACGACACGGCCCGGACGCTTGCGGTCTCGATGCAGGCCGACTTGACCGACTTCGACGGCGCCACCCTCGTGCGGACGGCGTCCTTCCAGGCGCCCCCGGGTGTCGCCACCAACACCTGGCGGCTCGACGGACTGCCGGCCGGCTGGTTCGACGCGCGCCTGCGGTTCAGTGGCCAGGCGGGAGACGTGCCCTGGTTCCAGCACGCCTCGCTCGCCTTCGCCCTGCTGCCGCCCGATACGCGCCGGGCCGGCGCCGAATCGCCGTATGGCACCTGGTGGTTCCAAGGGAGCCACTACACCGAGCCCGACCCCGCGCGCATGCTGCCCCTGTTCCGCAAGATGGGCTTCCGGCACTCGTCGCCCAACATCAAGGGCGACGCCGCGCTTTTCCAGGCGTACCAGGTGACGCCCAGCATGATGGGCTACAAGAGCAAGGCGACGGCCACCAACACGCTCCCATGGACCAGCTTCATGACCAACTGGCCGACGGTCAAGACCGCGATGATCTTCCACGAGACCGGGATCAAGGGCCTCTCGACCGCCCTGCCGCATGAGTTGACGGGGGCGCCGCCGGAACCCTTCAGCGACGAGCAGCGCACGCAGCTCGATGCCTTGCGCGCCAAGCTCGAGGAGCAGGCGACGACCCTCCGGAAGCTCGATCCGGAGATGAAAATCATGGTCGGCAACGGCACCACCATCTTCAACACCCTCTGGTTCCGCGAACAGCTTCCGACGACATTCTGGGATGTCTGCGGACTGGAGATGGCCGTCCAGACGCTCCACCCCGAGGGTCAGCCGAACGGCTGGAATCTCCAGTCGTTCTGGATCGCCCGCCAGATGGCCGATCACTACGGCTACACGAATTTCCCTGTCTCGACCTGCTTCGAGGTCGGCTACCGGCCGACGGCGCCGGGCGGTCTCTCGCTGAAACGCCAGGCCGACTGGTACGCCCGTGATGTGCTGCACATGCTGGCCTGGCGCAGCCCGCATATCAACGTCGGGCTGCTCGCGGATGTCAACGCCTCCTACTACACCAGCCGCTGGGGCTCGACCGGCGTCTTCGGCCGCTCGCCGCTGCATCTGCCCAAACCCGCCTTCGTCTCGCTCGCGACACTGACCCTTCAACTTGACCAGGCCGAGTTCCGCCGGTGCGTGCCGACCGGTTCGACCGGTGTCTACTGCTTCGAGTTCGCGCGCGGACGCGAGACCGTCTACGCCGTCTGGTGCAGCCGCGGCCGGCGCGCCGTCACGCTGTCGCTCGACGGGCGCCTGCGCGAGGTCATGGACAGCATGGGGCGGAAGCTCGACCTTGCCCTCCGCCGCGGCCAGGTCGAATTGCCGGCTTCCGAATCCCCGCTGTATGTGGTCGCGCGCGGCACGCTCGAAGGCGTGGCACTGGGCGATCCCCTGCACGACAACGTCGTTCTGGGGGATTCCGAAGTGGTCGCCCCCCTGCGCCAGGCCGCCCAGTGGCGTGTCCGCGCGCAGGGCGACGAGACGTTCGGAGCCTTCTGTGACTACTGGCCGATGGTGCCGGGCGCGATCACCCTGGAGGGCGCCGCCGGGGACGGGCTGGCGCTGACGCTCAACCCGCAACCCGGCGTCAAGCCGATTGTGGCCCGCTATGCCGTGCTCGAGCCCGTGCAGGGCCCCCTGCCGGTCGCCGGAACCCCCGACACCCTCGGCGTCTGGGTGAAGGGCAATTCGGGATGGGGACGGATTGTCTTCGAAATTGTCGATGCCAACGGCCACCGCTGGCGTTCGAACCGCGGCGAGGGACAGTCATGGGATCTGTCCGATTGGGAGGGGGAGACCAGCATCAACCACGATGGGTGGCGCCTGGTCAGTCTGCCGTTGCCCGACGGCTATCCGTCAGGCTACTACAAGCCGTCGATGCGTCACTGGCGCCGCCTCGGCGAGGATGAGGACGGGATCCCGCCGCCGCCGGCCTATCCGATCGCGGTGACACGCCTCTTTGTGGTGCTGCGCGAGCAACTCGTCTACGGGACCACGATGACCACCCCCGCCTCGCCGACCATCGTGCTGCGCGACCTGACGGCCGGCCGCCGGGCGGATGGAGGGGATGCGCCGTGAGCCATCCGCGCCGGTCATCCTTGCTGGCGGGCTTGCTGGCCGCCTTCGCCGGCTTCGGGAGCCCCCTCCTGGCCGCCTCTGAGGAGTCGTTCTCGCTGCAGGAGATCCGGGCGGAGCAGGTTCACGGCCCCTACCTGCTCCGCGACGGCGATCGCCTGCAGCTCGGCGGCGCCGCCTACCAGATGCGGCTGGTCCCCCCCGACCGCCTCTCGTTCATCTCCCTGGCCACCGGCCGGGTCTATGGCCCCGTCCAGACCATCGAGGGGCGACTGGTGGAGATCGACGGCCGGATGTACGCATTCTCCTGGCGTGTCGACCAGATGGTGCCCGCGCCGCCGCCGCGGGCGCCGCTGCCCCCCGCCCCCCGGGCGCCGCCGCGTCCCGAACCCATCCCCATCCCCCCCCTCCACGCCCCCGAACCGCTTCGCCCGCGCACGGCATTGCCGCCGCCGCGCGACACGCGGCGCGCCACGTTCTGGATCGCGCCGACCGACGACACCCCGATGAACTGGAAGGTCGATGGACGCCGCGCCCGTGATGTGGATCTCGCCCGCACGACGGTGGGCGGCGCGCTGGAGTGGCGCGGCTGGATGGCCGAGCTGCATCTCTCGCCGTCGGTCGATGGCGGCGAGCTCCTGCCACAGGGGATGGACGTCGTGCAATCCGACCTCGGCGACGGCACCGGCTGGTTGCTGGCGGTCGGTTACCGGCGCCCGCTGCTGGTGCGTGGCGACTGGGAAGTGACCGGCGGCGCCCGCGCCTCCCTCCGGCAGGATGCGCTGGAACTGACCAGCAACACCGCGTTCGGCCGGGCGGGCACCAACGAGACCGTCGATGTCTCCTACGCCACACAATCGTCCGACATCACCCTGACGGAATTCGCACTCTGGCTGGATATCGGGCTCGCTTATGCCGTCGACCACTGGGGCATCCACCTCGACCTCGCCTTCCAGCCGCTCGGAACGGTCGACGTGGACGGCGGCCTCGCCTACGGCGACCGCGAACTGCCCCTCAAGGCCGACCGTGATCAACCGCTGTCGATCGGCGTCGGCGGCTGGCTGGGATGGAACCGCTGGCGCGTGTTTGGCGACTTCACAACCGGCTCGGACCAGACCCTGCGCATCGGCATGATGGTTGATCTGTAAGGCGGAAAGCCCATGGATACCGAAACAGCGACCAGCCGCACCACACTCGATCCCACCCTGCACGCGGAATTGATCCGCCGCGTCCTGCACGCGCAGGCGTGGCGCCGCCTGACCCTGGTGCATCATGGAGGACAGGGCGCCGCCCGCGAAAGCCTGCGCCCGGTGCTCATCCGCCAGGCGGTCGGCTGGCAGGTCGAACAGGTTCAGGGGGGACGCACGACCGTGCGCAACCTCGAGACCTCCGCCGCGCTGGCCGAGACCTTGGAACGCCTGCTGGCGGCCACCGGGCCGCGCGAGTACCACCTGCAGGCCGCCGACGGCGATCTCCACGTCCGTATCACGCGCAAGGGGCGGCTGCTGCTGTCGCGGGGACAACCGCGGGACGCGGCGGAGACGGCGCCGCAGCCGCACGACCGCGTCAAGAAACAGCCGCTGTCGTCCTTCGATTCAGCGGCCCTGCTGCGCGTCCTGGGCATCGCCGACGGCACGGGTGCCATACGCGCCTCGATGCGCGGCAAGGCCGACCAGATCAACGCCTTTCTCCGCGAGGTCGACGCCGTGCTGCCCGCCAGGCGGCCGGAACGGCCGCTGGAGATTGTCGACTGCGGTTCCGGGCTGGCCTATCTGACGCTCTCGGCCTATGGCTACCTGAAGCAGGGGCGCGGTCTGGCCGTGCATGTCCGGAGGATCGACAGGAATCCGGAGCTGGTTCGCAAGGCCAACGAGCTGGCGCGCGACCTGGACGCCGCCGAGGACGTCACCTTCATTGCCGCCGATTTGGCCACCTGTTCGCTCGAGGTGCGGCCCGATCTGCTGCTGAGTCTGCACGCCTGCGACCAGGCGACCGATGCCGCGCTGGCGCGCGGGGTCGAGTGGGGGGCCGAGACGATGCTCGTGGCACCCTGCTGCCAGCACGACCTGCAGCGGCAGATCGGCGACACCGGGCCGATGCGCGCCCTGCTGCGGCACGGCATCCTGCGCGAGCGCCAGGCCGACCTGCTGGCCGACGCCTGCCGCGCACAGATCCTGCGCCTGCTGGGCTACCGCGTGAAGATCGTCGAGTTCGTGTCGCCCGAGGCGACGGCCCGCAACCTGCTGCTGCGCGCCACGGCCGGTCTGGCCAAGGGCCAGGGCCCCGTGCTGGACGAGTATCTCGCCCTGCGTGATTTCTGGAAGGTACAGCCGGCGCTCGAACAGATGCTGGCGACGCGCCTGGCCCCCTGGCTGGGCGCGCCCGCCGCGCAGGAGCCGCAGGACGCGCCGCTCCCGGCGCACGGGCGGCCGATGCGTGGACGGAAAGGACGCCGGCCCAAGGCCGAGGAACCCGACTTGACAAAGGAGACGCCTTGAACCCCTGCAAAGCCGATCACCTGCGCGGCGGACTGATGCCGCTGTGGATGCTGAACGACGCTTCGACCGTGGCGGAAAAGATCGCCTACCTGCGCCGCTGCGCGGCGGGCGGCATCCGCTCGCTGACGCTCCACCCGCGCGCCGGCAACCTGATCCCTTTCGCCAGCGACGAGTGGTTCGGAATGATCGACGCCCTCGTCGCGGAGGCGTCGCGGCTCGACATGAAGCTCTGGCTGTACGACGAGGATCCCTACCCGAGCGGCGCGGCGGGGGGGCTGGTCATGGCGGAGCGCCCCGACCTGAAGGCACGGGCGCTGGTGTTCAAGCCGGCGCCGGCGAATCTCCGCCCCGGCCGGCTTTGGTTCATCGATCAGCGGCGGGTCGTCTGGGCGGGGCTCGTGCCGCGGCGCGGCGGTATGCCGGCGCGTGACCTGACCGCCGCCGTCGGTCCCGTCCGCGCCGACTGGTTCAGCACCGAGTGGGACAGCCGCTACTACTACAGCGAGACCCCGCTCTTCCCCTGTGTCCGCGGCGGCGCCGTTCGGATGTTCCAGGCGATGCGTGTCCCGGAAATTCCCGCCGGCTTCCGGCTGGCGGCGATCATCGAGGAGACCCCGGGAACCGAGGGCCCCTGGGGCAGCCTGCCCGACCTGCTGAACCCGGAGACCTTCGGCGTCTTTGCCCGGCTCGGTCTCGAACCCTACGACCGGGCGGTCGGCGGGCATTTCGGCGCGACGGTGCCGGGAATCTTCACCGACGAGGCCAAGCCCCACGGCGGCACGCCCTTCACCGGCGACCTGTTCGAGTCGTTCCGCACGCGGTTCGGCTACGAGCTGCGGACGCGCCTCCACCAGTTGTTCGGCGATCCGCTCGACGACGAGGCGGTCCGGGCGCGGCTTGACTACCGCCTCTGGATCCGCGATCGGTTTCTGGACGGCTTCGTGCGTCCCTACCGCGCCTGGTGCGACGCGCATGCCCTCCACCTGGTGGGGCACTTTTCGCCCGAGGACGACCCGATCCAGGAGGCGGTCTGCCTCCCGGCGGTCATGCCGGTCATGAAGACGATGGGGCTGCCCGGCTGCGATGTGATCGTGCCGGCGGTCGGCGACGCCAAGGCGCCGACGCTGAACCTCGGCAGCCTGCGCGTCGGCTCGATCAAGAGCCAGACGGGGCGGCGCTACGGCGTGAGCGAGTCGCAGGCGCTGGGCGAGTGGACGATCGTCTCGCGCAAGACGCGGCAGATCTACGCCTGGCAGAAGGTGCTGGGGATCGACCGGTTCTACACGCACGGCTTCTACTCCTCGAATGACGGCGTCACCAACTACGAGGCGCCGCCCGACTACGGTCCCAACTCGAGCCTCTTCCGCGGCACGGGGGCGGTTAACGCCTGGCTGGAGTCCTGCGACGCGGTGATGGACGGTGGCGTCGAGGCGGCCGATGTCGCCGTGCTGGACAACGTGCTGCCCTACTGGACGTGGGGTCCCGGGATGGACACGAAGGCGCTCGAGCGCGACCGCCGCGCCTGGTGGCTGACGATCCTGCACGCGCTGCAGGCGCATGTGGGGATCCACGCGCTCGACGCGGACGACGCGCGGGAGGGGCGGGTGACGCCGGCCGGGCTGGTGGTCGGTGCGCGGACGTACACGACGGTGCTCGTGCCGCGGGCGGCCCTGATGGACGAGGCGGTGTTCCGGAAGCTGCAGGAGACGGCCGCCGCCGGCGTGCGGGTCGTCTGGCTGGGCGGCGGTCCCGCCCGTCTGGCCGGACCGTCAGGCGCGCCGGTCAAGGCGCCGGCGCCCGCGGGCGAGGTGCTGCGCGCCGCGGCGCCCGCGGCCGCCTGGTGCCGCGCGAACCTGCCGGTGCAGGTGGAGCTGCGCGGCACCGGCCGGAGCGATTGCTTCGCGCGCCGCTTCCGGGCGGCGGACGGCCGCGAGCGGCTGCTGGTCTGCAACCTGGCCGAGGCACCCCGCACCCTGACGCTGGCCGGCGAGGCGGCGCAGGGTTGGAACCCGGAGGATGGCCTGGTGGACGGCGACACGCGGCGCGTGGCCGATGGCCTCCGCTGGGAGGTGCCGGCGATGGGCAACGGCTGCTTCGTGCTGGGCGCGCCGGAGGAGCAGCCCCTCTGGCGGCCGGTCCGCGGCGGTTCGCGCGCCGTCGCCTTCGATCGCCTGGGGCCCAACCTCCTGCGGCTCGATGCCTGCCGGATCACGCTCAAGGGGCGCGAGCCGCTGGAGCGTCCCTACCCGCAGCCGTTCTGGCAGTGCTTCGACGCCTATCGGACGATGGAGCGGCTGGGAACCTTCTGCGGCGACCTGCCGGTGGAGAGCACCGTCGACGAGTCCGATCTGCGCTACGAGTTTGTCTTCGAATCGCGCGCGGCCGTGGCCGGCGCGCGGCTGGTGCTCGATCCCCGCTGCGCGCGGGGGGCCTTCAGCGTCTGGCACAACGGGCGGCGGCTGACGGAACGGCTCGCCTTTCCGCGAGAGGGGATCGCGCCGTTGTCGCTGCCGCTGGCGATCCGCCGCGGCACGAACCGCCTCACGTTCCGCTTCGCGGCGCGCGGCGCGATGGACGGGTTGCTCGCCAACCTGCGGATCGAGGGCGACTTCGCGGTGACGGTGGCCGATGGCCGCGCGGTGGTCGCGGCCGCGAAGACCATCGCGGCCGACCCCGGTGGCTGGCTGGCGATGGGGCTGGCGCACTACATGGGCGACGGTGTCTACCGCTGGAGCGAGACCTTCGCGGCGGAGGAACTGGACGGCGCCGCCTGGGCGCTGGAACTCGACGACGTGACCGACAGCGCGCGGCTGGTGGTCAACGGCGTCGACCAGGGCACCCGGGCGTGGGCGCCGTGGCGCTGGCCGCTGCAGGGACTCCGCGCGGGGGCCAACATGTTCGAGCTGACGGTCAGCTCGACGGCGGGCAACGCGCTGTCGTTGCGCGATCCGGCTCAGCCGCAGGGCTGGCTGGGCGGGAGCCGGTTGCTCCGGCGGTGCAACGGACTCCGCCTGTAGCTGTATACGGTTGGTGGCCGGGGTGTGCGAAGGTTGCGCAGCAAGCAGTGGGCTACATCAGGGGCTGGTGTATGGAACGCCGTTTGCCCACTTGGCGTGAAATCTGCGTGATTCCGCATCGGGAAAACGTTTACTGGAGTTCATGATGAAGACTGGCGCAATGGCGGGTTGGATGATGGTGTTGGCGGCGGCCTGCGGGTCGGCGGCCGGTGCCGTCCTGGTTCGGGACGGCGCGCCGCAGGCGGTGATCGTGCGTTCCACAGAGGCGACGAAGTTCGAGCTGCAGGCGGTCGCCGAGCTCGGCGACTATGTGGCGAAGCTCTCCGGCGCCCGGCTGGCGGTCGCGACGACGGAGCCGGCGCGCGCCGAGGGTGTCATCCGCGAGATACGCGCGCGCAAGCAGATCCCGGTGGTGATCGGCTCGCTGGCGCAGGTCGGCCGGACGCTGGGCGACAAGGCGGCGGTGCGCGGCGCCTTCGCGCTGGTCGCCGACGCCGACAGTGTCCGGATCGACGGGCCGGTCGAAGGGGTCTACTACGGCGTCATCGAGCTCCTCGAGCAGCAGGGCTGCCGCTGGTTCGTGCCGGGGCCGCTGGGCGAGGTGGTGCCGACGCTCAAGACGGTGGAAGTCAAGGCGCAGACCACGGTGCAGGCACCCTCGTTCCCCTCGCGTTGGTTCCAGATGCCCAACCGCGAGTGGCAGGCGCGCCTGCGGTGCGGGGGCGACGTGTTCGCCGGCGCCCACGGCATGCGGGCGCCCGCCGCCAAGCTCAACAAGGCGACCGGCCAGATCGAGCCCGCCGAGGCGGCCGAGTACTATGCGCTCTACAAGGGCAGGCGCGTGATCAACCAGCATTGCGTCTCCAACCCCAAGCTGGTCGACTACATGGCCAACGCGATCCTTGAAATCCGCAAGAAGGGCGGGGGACCCGTCATCGGCGCCGGACCGAACGACGGCGCGGGTTTCTGCGAGTGCGAGAACTGCCGCGCGCTCGACACCGGCGACTTCGATCCCTTCTCGAACGAAACATCGGTCACCGACCGGTATATCTGGTTCTACAACCAGGTGCTGGCCAAGGTGCTGCCCGAGTACCCCGACACCAAGCTGGCCTTCTACATCTACCATACCTACATGCGACCGCCCAAACGCGAGAAGCCGCATCCGCACATCCAGGGGGCGCTGGCGCCGATCGCGCTTGACCGCGTCCACGGCTTCTCGAATCCCGTCGCCCCCGAGAAGAGCTATGCGAAATGGCTCTTCCAGGAATGGGGCAAGATCATGCCCGAACTGTTCGACCGGGGATACTGGAGCAATCTCGCCTGTCCCGGCTTCACCTTCAACATCGTCGACCGCCTGCGCGACGAGATTCCCGCCTGCCATGCGCTGGGCGTCAAGGGCTGGCGTGTGGAGACGTTCCCCAACTACGGTCCGCAGTTCCCCTCGATGTATGTCGCGGGCAAGCTGATGTGGGATCACACGCTGGATGTCGACGCCCTTCTGCAGGACGTCTACACCCGGTTTTTCGGCCCAGCGGCCGGCCCGATGGGAACCTACCTCGACCGGATGGACGCCGCCTTGCGCGACGGTGACTTCTGCACGGGATCGGCCTGGGACATGCACCAGTTCTATCCGCCCGCGCTGCGGCGCGAAATGCGCGCCCTGCTGGAGGCGGGACGGAAGCAGGTGGCCGGCCAAGGGGTCTTCGCCGACCGCGTGCAGGTGATCGTCGACAGCTTCGACATGACCGAGGCCTTCTGCGAGATGCTCGAGGCGCGGGCCGCCCTCGATTTCAAGGGGGCCAAGGCCGCCCTCGACCGCACCGACGCCAGCGCGCAACGCCTGATGGCGATGAAGCCCGTCCCCATGCTGTCGGCCGGGCGCCACAGCACCTATGTCAACTACATGAACCGGTTCTACCGCCGCGCGACGGAACAGGCGTACGCCCGGGTCACGGGGAGCAACACGCTGGTCGCGGCGGCGGCCGACGTCTGGCACTTCCAGATCGACCCTCTGAAGGTCGGGGAGGACATCGGCCTGTGGCGGCCGGAGATCACCGGCGGCAACTGGCAGGAGCTCCGGACGTCGGGATCGTCCTGGAGCAACCAGGGGTTGCGCTACTACAAGGGGCTGGCCTGGTACCGGCAAACGGTCGACGTGCCGGCTTCCGCGATCGGCAAGCGGATCTTCCTCTGGTGCGGCGGGGTCGACGAGTCGGCCAAGGTCTGGGTCAACGGGCAGGTCGTCGGCATCAGCCACGGCGCCACGTTCTATCCCTTCGAGCTCGACGCCACGGCGGCGCTCAAGCCGGGGCGCAACGTCATCGTCTTCTGCGTCTCGAACCAGATCGTCAACGAAGTCGGCACCGGCGGCATCGTCGCGCCCGTCTTTCTCTACGCGCCGGGTGCCGGCCAGGCGGCGACGCTCGAGAACATCCGCGACCTGAAGCCGACGTTCCCCTAAATCCGCGCGCTGCTGCGGATGCAGAGTTCCACGGGGGTGATCTCGACGCCGCGGCGCCGCGTGTCCGACTGGATGTTGTCCAGCAGCAGGCCGACGGCGACGCCGCCCATCCGCCGGATCTGGACATCGAGCGTGGTCAACGGCGGGGGAAGAAATTCACCCAGCCGCAGGCCGTTGACGCCGACGACGCTGAGCGCATCGGGAATCGACACGTGCTGTTCGGCCGCCGCCCGATAGAAGCCCTGCATGGCGGCATCGGGGCCGATGACCGCATCAGGCCGGTGATCCGCGTCCTGCAGGAGCGACAGGCCCAGGGCATACCCCTGCCGCGCATCGGAAGCGGCGCCCAGGAACAGGTTGGCCGGCAGGGGGATGCCGTGCGCGTGGTAGGCCTGGCGGCACGTGTTGGGAAAGATGTTCCAGAAGCCCCTCTGGTGCAGGTTGTCGGGATTGTTGGCCATCAGCGCGATCCGCCGGTGTCCGGCGGCGAACAGCCGTTCCATGACGGACCGCAACCCGCCCTCGTAGTCGGGGATGACCGCGTATCCTTCCGCATCGGGGTCGTGGTAGTCGAGCGAGACGGCCGGCATGCGTTGCGCGATCTCGCGCACCATCGGCGACGAGAAGCGGCAGATGACTCCGTCCACCTCGCCCTGCTCGATCGCGCGGGGAATGTCGCCGTCGGGCGAGGCGGCGATCACGCGCAGCCCGTAGCCCCGCTCGGTGACCGCCGCGACGACCGACTCGAAAAGCTCGTGCGCGAACGGATCGCCCCCGATGAGCGTTTTGGCGACGGCGAGGAAGCCGACCGTGTGCGTGAGTTTACCGGTGTTCCGTCCGGCCCGCCGCAGATTGCGCGCGTCGGTGTTCGGCATGTAGTTCAGGGCTTGCGCCACCTGCCGGACCCGCTTGAGCGTGGCCGGCGAGAGCGATTGAGGCTGGTTGAACGCACGCGACACCGTGGAGACGGAGACCTCGGCACACTTGGCGATGTCATGAATATTGGCCATGTTCGCAACAACGAATTCTTAAAAGTTTCAAGGTACCGCAACTGGGGCGCGGCGTCAAGCAACGGGAAAGCGATAGCGCTGTTCGAAGGGGAAGGCGTGCTCCAGGTGGCGCACCACCGGCTCGCCGCCCTCCGGCGTGCCGACCACCTCGACGACGTCAAACCGGTAGCACCCCCGGGGGTAGTGCGCCTGGCGCAGGTAGGCGGCCGCGGCGCGGCACAGCGCATGGCGCTTGCGGGCATTGACCGCCGCCGACGGGCGTCCGTAGGCCTCGCTGCGCCGCGTCTTGACCTCGACGAACACCAGCAGGTCGCCGCGCCGGGCGACGATGTCGAGCTCGTCGCGCCGGTTGGGGCGCACCCGCCGGCCAAGCACCTCGAACCCCGCCCGCTTCAGGTGCTGTGCCGCGACCGCCTCGCCCCAGCGCCCGGCTTCGGCACGGTCCGGCACGGCGGCGGGGCCGGCATGACGGCGTTCCCGCCAGCAGCCGAACGCGTCGGCGAACCGGCCACGCAGAAGGTGCAGCAGATTCATGACGGTTCGGCGGGAAACAAGCCGGGCTGGAGTACATCGCCCACGGGTTGGAAGGAGCGGCGGTGGACCGGGGTGGCCCCGTGCCGCCGCAGGGCGAGGAGATGCGCCCGCGTGCCGTACCCTTTGTTGGCGGCCCAGCCATACGCGGGATAGTCGGCGTCGAGCCGGTTCATGAGCTGGTCGCGGAACACCTTGGCGACGACGGAAGCGCCCGCGATCAGCAGGCTCCGCCCGTCGCCCTGCACGATCGCCGTCGATGGACAGGGAAGCCCCGGGACCGGCAGACCATCGATGAGCGCGTGGTCGGGAAGCGGCATTCCCAGAGCCAGCAGGGCGCGTCGCATGGCTGCATGGGTCGCGGCCAGGATGTTGACGCGGTCGATCTCGTCGGGGTCAGCCTGTCCGATTCCGATGCGGACGCCGGGCCAGGCCCGCAAGAGGGTGGCGAATCCCTCGCGGCGGCGCGCGGTCAGCCGCTTGCTGTCGGTCAGGCCGGCCAGTTCGCGGTGCGCCAATGCCGCGATGATCGCCTGCGGGATGACGACCGCGCAGGCGACCACGGGACCGGCCAGCGGTCCCCGCCCCACCTCGTCGACGCCCGCCAGCACTCCGCCGGGCCGCCGGCGCCAGTATGCCTGCTCGAACGCGAGCATGGCCCACCCGCCCGGCCGCGCGCGGCGGCTCAGGCCTCGCGCAAACGAGCCTTCTTACCGCCGAGCTGGCGGAGATAGTACAGCTTCGCGCGGCGCACGCGGGCCGAACGCTCGATCTCGATCTTCTGCACGTAGGGCGAGTGGACGGGAAACACCTTCTCCACGCCGACGCCGTATGAGATGCGGCGCACGGTGAAGGTCTCGGTGCTGCCCGAGCCGTCGCGCGCCAGCACCACGCCGGCGAAGACCTGCACGCGCTCCTTGTCGCCTTCCTTGATCTTGACGTGCACGCGAACCGAGTCGCCGATCTTGAACGCCGGGACATCGCTCTTCAGCGCTTCGGCGTTGATTGCATCCAGTATTTTGCCCTGCATGGCCTCATCTCCTCTTCAAATGCGTCAATCGGTCCGCGACAGCCGCATGAAAAAAACTACCAACCTACGTCTCTGACCGCCTGCCCCGCAGCGCGCGCTGGCGTGGGCGCACCGGCCCGCGGTCGGTTTCCGGCAGCAGGTCGGGTCGCCGCCTGGCGGTCGCCCGCAGTGCCCGCTCCCGCCGCCAGGCGGCGACCGCTTCGTGGTCGCCGCCCTGCAACACCGCCGGTACGCGCATGCCCCGGAAGACCGGCGGCCGCGTGTACTGCGGGTGCTCCAGCAAATTCTCCGTGAACGATTCGTCCCGCGTGGCCGCTTCGCCGCCGCCCAGCACGCCGGGCAGCAGCCGGACCACCGCATCCACCACCACCGCCGCGGGCAACGCGCCGTTCGTCAGCACATAGTCGCCGATCGAGAGTTCGTCGGTGACCAGCGCCTGGCGCACCCGCTCGTCGATCCCCTCGTAGTGCCCGCAGACCAGAATCAGATGTCGCTCGCGGGCCAGCCGCCGCGCCTGCGCCTGGTCGAAACGCCGCCCGGCGGGCGTCATCAGAATCACCCGTGTTCCCGGCCGCCGCAAGGACTCGACCGCCTCGAAAACCGGCTCGGGCTTCATGACCATCCCCGGACCGCCGCCGTAGGGGCGGTCATCGGCCGTCCGCCGGGAATCCTGCGCGAAATCCCGCAAATCCACCAGCTCGATGCGTGCCGCCCCGAGCCGCGCGGCCCGCCGCATCATGCTCTCCTCGATGAATCCCTTGAACATCGCGGGAAACAGCGTGATGACATCGATCTGGACCGGTTCGCCGCTCACCGCTGCGCTCCCGCAGACTCGGATCAGACCGTGGCCGCGGACGCCTTGCCAGCTCGCTTGATCAGGCTGGCGACGGTTTCGGACACCTGGGCGCCCTGTCCCTGCCAGTAGCGGATACGGTCCAGATCCAGCGCATAGTTCTCACCCTTGCGCTTGGGATCGTAGGAACCGACGATCTCAATAAACCGCCCGTCGCGGGGGAAACGGGTATCCGTGACCAGCACGCGATAGGCCGGCTTGTTGTTGCATCCGGTTCTGCTGAGTCTAATCGTGACTGCCATGTGCTTCTTTCTCCAGAAAACCTTCATCTTACGCCATGTGAACCCCTGTTGACAAGTTCAAAACGACAGCAGTCAAAACGACAGCGGTGTTCCGGCGCGTGGTTCAAGAAGCCGACGCCAGCCCGGCGGCCAGCAGGGCACGGGGATCGTCGGTGATGATCCGCTCCACGCCGAGGCTAATCCAGCGGCGGGCCTCTTCGGGATCGTTGACCGTCCAGACGCCGACGTGGATCCGGCTCTCGACCGCCTGCGCCACCAGCCCGGGAGTCAGCGACGGGAGGCTGCAGTGAATCCAGGGGAGGTGCAGCTCCCGCGCCCGCGTCAGCACGTCCGGCGCGGTGCCGATAAGGGCAAGCGAGACCTCGGGGGCGAGGCGCCGCACCGCGTCCAGGGCCTCGGCATCGAACGACGAGACCATATCCCGGGCCGTCCGGCCGTAATGGAGCAGCAGCCGCGTCACGGCCGCGGCGACCGGCAGGCCGGACGGGGAGCGCTTGATCTCGATGTTGAGCGA
>JAAYZJ010000087.1 GCA_012514915.1 Lentisphaerota bacterium
ATGTCGACACGATCCAGTTCGAGGGCTTCCGCGAGGCGATCGACGACGTCCGCTACGCGACGCTCCTCAAGCAGGTCGCCCACCGGGCGATCGCGACCGGCGCGACGGAGCACGTCTACGCCGGACGGATGGCGCTGCAGTACCTGGCGTTGCTGGACGGGAAGACCTGCGATCTCAACGCCGTGCGTGTGGAAATGATCCACACCATCCTGAGCCTGCTGGATCGGCTGAACTAGCCAACGAGGAACCCACACTATGCACATGATTCGCAACCTTTCTTCAACCGCAGCCTGCGCGCTGCTGGCTGCCTCGGTTCTCGCCCAGACGCCGGCCGCCAAGCCTCAGCCCCCCTACAACGCGCGCCAGGTGAAGGACAAGTTCGCGGCGCTCGTCACGCTCGCCACCGACCGGAACACCGCTGCCGTCGAGCAGACGGTCGCCGACTACCGCTCCGACGCCCGCTTCGATGTCGACGCGCAGTTCGCCATCGCGCTGATCGACCAGGGGTTGGCCGCCTCCGGCCGCCGGACCGCGCCCGCGGTGCCGAAGGCTCCCGACGGCCTCTCGCCCGACCAGGTCGCCAACGCGCACTTCACCGCCGCCAAGGTTTTCATGGCCCTCCGCGACTACAAGACGGCCCGCTTCTTCGGAACGGTGGCACAGAAGGATGTCCCCCGCTATGTCTGCGAGGTGGTCGACCGCGCGCCGATCGGCGTCTACGGCTGGCGGCACTCGCCCATCGTCAAGGATCCCGCCAGGCGGGAGGCGCGCTTCGAGGTCTACAACCAGAAGGCCGCCGCCCTGCTGATCAACGACGTCAACACCGTCCGCGACACCGCCACGGCCGCGCCTGCCGCGACATGCGGCGTCTCCTTCTTCATGGCGGCGGATCCCTACGGTATCCACGCCTATGTCGAGAGCCGCGACGCACGGGTGGACGAAGTGCTGGCGGGCCTTCAGAACGGCGGCATGTTCGAGATGTATCTGCAGCCCGGTGCGGGCGAATGCTACTACCAGTGGATGATCCACATCCAGCCGGAGAAGGTCTCGTTCGTCGACTGGATGTCGGAGCACCGCCACTTCCGCTCGCTCAAGAACTACTTCAAGCACGAGATCGCCCCGATCCCGGAAGGGTTCGGCGTGGCGATGACGATCTCCTGGGAGGCGCTCTACGACAAGCTCCCCACCACGGCGTCGGAGTGGGCTTTCGGCGTCGTCCCCTGGACGCGCGACGGCGGTTTCACCTGGGGCAGCGGCCAGGTTCACGAGCTCAACCGTTTCGGCCGCGTCCAGTTCAAGGGGCTGGAGGCGGTGATGCCGGCCATCAAGCGGCAGCTGGTTCTCAGGGCCTGGGGCAAGTACAAGCGGGACTCGGGGCCCATCAAGACCTTCTGGAACGACGAGCAGCGGGGCGACCGCGCCTTCGAAGCCGCGGTGCTGCTTCCGCGCGTTCAGCAGTTGGAAGCTTGGGGGGCTGAGGTGAAGGCCGACATGGACGCCGCGACCGTCGAGCGGCTGTTCAAGGAGGCCGTCCCTTCATGGAACGAGTTCGCCTACGACGTCGCCGAGCTGCGAACCGCCTATCTCAAGCAACAGCTCCTCGCCGGGGAGTGAGGCTCCGATGATGCGATGGACAGCGACACGAGCGCGCGATGGGGAGGAGTGGCAAGGAGGGTGTGTGTCAGGATTGTGACATTGTTTCGGTTGTCATGCCGCACACGCGGGCTTCCTGCGGCCCCCCTTGCGTTGACGGCTTTCCCTCCAGTACTCGTCATGGAGCCCGTCGGTGATCAGGGCG
>JAAYZJ010000088.1 GCA_012514915.1 Lentisphaerota bacterium
GAGTCCCAGGAGCAGGACAAGCTCGACGAGCGCGTGGTCTTCGTCAACCGGTGCGCCAAGGTCGTCAAGGGCGGCCGGCGGTTCAGTTTCAGCGCGGTCGTCGTCGTCGGGGACCGCGAGGGGCGCGTCGGATTCGGTTTCGGCAAGGCCAACGAGGTCAGCGAGGCCATCCGCAAGTCGGGCGAGGCCGCCCGGCGCCAGATGATGCGGGTCACGATGCGCGGGCGGACGATCCCGCACGAGGTCGTCGGCATCTTCGACGGCGGGCGCGTGCTGCTGAAGCCGGCCCCCGAGGGAAGCGGCGTGATCTGCGGTGGCGGCATGCGTCCCGTGCTGGAGGCCGCCGGCGTCCGCGATGTCGTGGGCAAGTCGCTCGGCAGCAAGAACCGCCTGAACGTCGTCAAGGCGACGATCGCCGCCCTGGAGCAGTTGCGTTCCAGGGAAACGGTGGCCGCGGTCCGCGCGTGAGTGGAAGCATCAATGGAATGCGGGCCCAGGTCCGCGCATGGAGTTTAGACGATGGATCTGCACAGTCTGACCAATGAACCCGGCACGCGGAAGACGCCCAAGCGCCGCGGCCGCGGGCGCGCCTCCGGGCTCGGCAAGACCGCCGGGCGCGGCCACAAGGGGCAGTACGGACGCAAGGGGCACAAGCACAAGGATCATTTCGAGGGCGGCCAGATGCCGCTCGTCCGCCGGATGCCCAAGCGCGGCTTCAAGAACCCCGCGCGGATCGCCTCCGAGGTCGTCAACGTCGCGGCGCTGAACGTCTTCGAGGACGGCGCGGTCGTCGATGTCTGCGCCCTGGCGCAAGCCGGACTGGTCTCCGGCAGCGGCGCGAAGGTCAAGGTTCTGGGCATGGGCGGGCTGACGCGGCGGCTGACCGTCAAGGCCGTCTGCAGCGCGTCGGCCCGGGACAAGATCGCCGCCGCGGGCGGCACGTGCGAAGCCTCCTGAGGAGCCCCTCCATGCTTGCCGCCTTTGCCAACACCTTCAAGGTCCCCGAACTGAGGAAGCGCATCCTCTTCACGTTCGGCCTGATCTTCATCTGCAGGTTCGTGTCGATGGTGCCCACGCCGGGCGTCAATTGGCGGGCCCTCGAGGAAGCGTTGGCGGCCATCAAGGCGAGCGGCGACGTGGGCGGCGGCCTCATGGGGATGTTCGACGTCTTCACGGGCGGCGCGATGAGCCGCTGCTCGGTCGGGTTCCTCAGCATCTGGCCCTACATCAGCGCTTCGATCATCCTGCAGTTGATGACGGCCATCATCCCGGCCCTCGAACGCCTGGCGCGCGAGGGGGACACGGGCCGGCAGAAGCTGAACCAGTACACGCGCTACTTCACGATCGTGATCTGCGTCTTCCAGGGGTTCTTTTTGGCCCGGGCCCTCGAGAACCCCGCCTTCCTGGGGCAGGGGCGCCTCGATCTCGTCGCCCAGCCCGGCTTCGGCTTCGAGATCATGACGGTCATCGCCATGACGGCCGCCTCGATGCTCATCATGTGGCTCGGCGACCAGATCACCGCACGCGGCATCGGCAACGGCATCTCGCTGATCATCATGATCAACATCTGCAGCCGCCTGCCCGTCGCCCTGATCGAGGTCTACGACCGCTACTTCTCCCGGCAGGCGACCCACAGCCTCTTCGAGCTCGTCCTCCTCTGTCTGCTCGGCTTCCTGGTGACCGCCGGCACCGTCATGCTGACGCAGGGCGTCCGCAAGGTGCCCATCCACACGGCGCGGCGGACGGTCGGGGCCAAGTCGTACGGCGGGCAGCAGAGCTACATGCCGCTGCGCGTCAACTTCTCGGGCGTCATGCCGATCATCTTCGCCGGACCGCTGCTGCAGTTTCCCGCCGCCGTCCTGACACGCATCAATCTCGACCGCTTTCCCTGGCTGGGGTGGGCCAAGTGGGTCGGCGGACAGCTCATCGAGATGACCAGCGCCCTCTACCTGGTCTCCTTCACGGTGCTGGTTCTCTTCTTCTCCTTCTTCTGGGTCGCCACGCAGTTCAACGCGATGCGCATCGCCGATGATTTGAAGCGGACCGGCGGCTATGTCCCCGGCATCCGCCCGGGGCGGGCCACCGCCGAATACCTCGACCACACCATGACGCGTGTCACGCTGATCGGCGCGGTCGGACTGATCGTCGTCGCCATTTTCCCGACGCTGCTGCGCGCCCAGCTCAGCGTCCCGTGGGAGCTGGCGTCGTTTTTCGGCGGCACCAGCCTGCTGATCATCGTGGGCGTGGCTCTGGATACCCTGCGTCAGATGGAATCGATGCTGCTCATGCGGCACTACGACGGTTTTCTCAAACATGGTCGTTTGCGCGGCAGAAAGTAGCCGGTCATGAAGGTTGTCGTTCTTCTAGGGGCGCCGGGATCCGGCAAGGGCACGGTTGCCGCGTTGCTGGTTCGGCGTGAGCCGTCGGTCTGCCACGTGTCGAGCGGGGATCTGCTCCGCGCGGCGGTCAAGCGGAGCGACACGCCGGCGGCGCGGGCCGCCGCCGAGGCCATGCGCCGGGGGGAACTCGTCGCCGACGCCGTCGTCGGCGCGCTGGTGGTCGAGCGGCTGCGTACCTGCGCCCCGGACGGCATCCTGCTGCTTGACGGTTATCCGCGCAACGAACAGCAAGCAGCCGCCCTGGAGCGGGAGCTGGCGCGCGAGAACTCGCGCGTGAGCGCCGCCGTCTGGCTCGATGTGCCGGAAGACGTGCTGCTGGCGCGGCTGGGCGGGCGGCGGATTTGCAGCCAGTGCGCCGCCGGGTACCATGTCGAGAACATGAAGCCGCGGGTCGACGGACAGTGCGACGCCTGTGGCGGCAAGCTGATTCAGCGCGAGGATGACCAGCCCGAGCGGATCGCGAACCGCCTGGTCGTGTACCGCGAGCAGACGGGCGCCCTGATCGGATGGTACGAGTCGCGCGGGCTGCTGGTGCGCGTGGCGGGCGGAGAGCCGTCCGACGCCGTGGCGGACCGCGTCGCGCGGACGGTGGTATCGTGATTGTGCTGAAGAATGCGCGGCAGCTCGATGGCATGCGGGAGAGCGGCCGACTGGCCGCCGAAGTGCTGGCCGAGGTTTGCGCGGCGGTGGCTCCGGGCGTGACGACGGCAGACTTGGATGCCGTGGCGGTCGGGGCGATCCGCAGCCGTGGCGCGGAGAGCGCGTTTTTGAACTACCGGGGTTTTCCGGGATCGATCTGCGTCTCCGTCAACGACGAGGTGATCCACGGGATCCCCGGCGGTCGGCGGATCGGGCTGGGCGATGTCGTCAGCGTCGATGTCGGCGTCCGCTACCGCGGGTTTCACGGCGACAACGCCGAGACGGTGCTGGTCGGCGTGACGGACGAGGCGGTCATCGGACTGGTCGAGACGACGCGCCGCGCGCTGCAGGCGGGGATCCAGGCCGTCGCGCCGGGGCGGCGCCTGTCGGACGTCTCGCACGCGATCGAACGCGTGGCGCGGGCGGGCGGCTGCGGCGTCGTCGAGGAGTACGTCGGGCACGGGATCGGTACGGCCTTGCACGAGGAACCTCAGGTTCCGAATTTCGGCGTTCCCGGGCGCGGGCCGGTTTTGAAGGATGGAATGGTCTTCTGCATTGAGCCGATGTTCAATCGCGGGAGCCGGAAGGTGAGCGTGCTGCCGGACGGATGGACGGTGGTAACCTGCGATGGACAGGTGGCGGCGCACTGCGAGCACATGGTCGCGGTGGTGCCGGGGGGCGTCGAGATTCTGACGCCCCGGTGAGCCCGTGCGGGCGTTCGCTTTTTACGGTGGACAAATGCGCGGGGAATGCGGTACACTACTAGCTTTTGCGATTTGGAGAGAATCACCATGAAGGTGCGAAGTTCAGTGCGTCGGATATGCGAGCGCTGCCGTATTGTGCGGCGCAGGGGTGTTGTGCGCGTGAGCTGCACGAACCCGCGTCATAAACAACGCCAAGGTTGATTGGAGAAACAGACCATGCCGAGAATGATGGGTGTGGACATTCCTGGACGCAAGCGCGTCGATTACGCGTTACGCTACATCCACGGAATTGGCCCGAAGCGTGCGTGCGACATCGTGGCGGCCTGCAAGGTCGAGGCGGCGAAGCATGCGGACGATCTGACGCCGGATGAAATCCGCCAGATTACATCTTTTATCCAGGATAACTACCGGGTTGAGGGCGACCTGCGCCGCGAGGTTTCGCAGAACATCCGCCGCTTGATCAGCACGGGCAGCTATCGTGGCCAGCGGCACCGCAAGGGGCTGCCGGTGCGCGGTCAGCGGACGCGGACGAACGCGCGTACCCGCAAGGGCTCCAAGAAGACGGTCGGCGCGGTCCGCGACAGGGCCGCCCGCACCGCAGGCAAGAGTGGCGCATAAGGTTGAGGCTTGACGCATGAGCGAAGAGAAGACTGAGGAAACGAAACCGGCCGAGGTCAGCGAGGCCATGTCCGTGCTAAACGCCGGGGGGCCCGATGTGGCGGCCGCCAGCGCCGAGAGCGACGACAAGGCGAAGGCCCGAAAGGCCCGCACGCGGTCGGTGCCCTCCGGCATTGCCTTCATCAAGGCGACGTTTAACAATACGATCGTCTCGATCGCGGATGCCCGCGGCGGCGTGATCGCCTGGAGCTCGGCCGGCAAGGCTGGGTTCAAGGGATCGCGCAAGTGCACCGCGTTCGCCGCCACGATGGTGGCGCAGGACGCGGCGCGCCAGGCCTATGCCAAGGGCATGCACGAGGTCGAGGTGCGGATGCACGGCGCGGGTGCGGGCCGGGAGTCGGCCGTGCGAGCCATTCAGAACGCAGGGATCCAGGTGAGCGTGATTCGGGATTGCACCTCGATTCCCCACAACGGGTGCCGTCAGCGCAAGCGGAGGAGAGTCTAATGGGCAGGTACACGGGTCCAAGTTGCAGGCTGTGCCGCCGGGCCGGCGCCAAGTTGTTTCTCAAGGGGGCGCGCTGCTACATGTCGAAGTGCGCCATCGACCAGGGCCATCCGGCGCCGGGCGTGCATGGCATGCGCCGCAGCCGCAAGGTCTCGGAATACGGGCACCAGCTCCGCGAGAAGCAGAAGCTGCGCCAGCAGTACGGCCTGCAGGAGGGGCAGTTCCGCCGCTTCTACGAACAGGCGTTGCGCACCAAGGGCGTGACGGGTGAGAATCTGCTCCAGCGTCTCGAGTTGCGCCTCGACAACGTCATCTACCGCATGGGGCTCGCCGTCTCGCGGCAGAATGCGCGCCAGTTCGTGCTGCACAAGCACGTGGCTGTCAACGGCCGCACGGCCAATGTCCCCTCCATCGTGCTGAGGGTCGGCGATGTCGTGACGGTGCGCGACCGGCCGCGCAGCCGCGACCAGGCGACGCGGGCCATTGAGGCGGCCACCGCCCGCCAGATGCCGGCGTGGATCACGGTCGATCCCAAGGCGTTCCGGGGGGAGGTGCTCAGCATCCCCACACGCGAGGAAATCGCGCCGGTCGTCGAGGAACAGGCCATCGTCGAACTCTATTCCCGCTAATTCGAATGTCGCGGCGCGGTTCGCTCCGCGCCGCGGCAACCGAAAGGATCCGAACCATGTCAGCTCGACTCAGTCGTTTTGAAATGCCCAAGAAGGTGGCGAAGGACGAGGCGACCGCCAGCCCCAAATATGCGCGGTTCGTCGCCGAACCCTTCGAGATCGGCTATGCACGGACGATCGGCAACTCGCTGCGGCGCGTGCTTCTCTCCTCCATCGAGGGGCTGGCCATTACGGCGATCCGCCTGCAGGGCGCCAGCCACGAGTTCTGCTCGATTCCCGGCGTCTCCGAGGACGTGACCGACATCATCCTCAACCTCAAGCAGGTGCTCCTCAAGTCGCATGGCCGGGTGCCGCCGAGCATCGCGATCCACCGCAAGGGGCCCTGCACCATCACCGCCGGCGACTTCGAGACCACCTCGGCCGTGCAGGTCGTCAACCCGTCGCTGGTGATCGCCACCGTCGGCGAGGACGGCGTGTTCGAACTCGATGCCGACATCTGCTCGGGCCGCGGCTTCCATCCCGCCGAGTGGAACAAGAGCGATGACCAGGAGATCGGGGTCATCCCCATCGACAGCATCTTCTCGCCCGTCACGCGTGTCAACTTTCAGGTCGAGCACACCCGCATCGGGCACCGCACCGACTACGAGAAGCTCGTGGTCGAGGTCTGGACCGATGGGCGTATCACCCCCGAGGAGGCGCTCCGCACCGGCGCCTCGCTCCTGCGCCACCAGTTCGACGTCTTTGTCGACTACAGCGAGGAGGTCGTCGAGGTCGAAGAGGCCGAGCGGCGCGATGACTTGGGCCGCGAGCGCCTGCGGGCGATCCTCGCCATGAGCGTGAACGAAATCGAGCTCAGCGTCCGCGCCGCCAACTGCCTTAACAACGCCAACATCACGACGGTGGGCGAACTGGCGAGCAAGACCGAGGCCGACATGCTGAAGTACCGCAACTTCGGCAAGAAGTCCCTGGCCGAGATCAAGGACAAGCTGGCGGAACTCGGCGTTGGACTGGGGAGCGAGATCGACCCCGACCTGCTGGTCCCCATCCAGAAGAACAACCAAGAGTAGCGGATAAGAGAGCAGCAAGCCATGCGCCACAAACGCGTCGAGAAAAAATTTGGCCGGTCCAAGGCCCATCGCGAGCAGTTGATGGGTGGCCTGGTCGCGCACCTGATCGTGCAGGGACGGATCGAAACCACACTCCCCAAGGCCAAACAGGCCCGGCGCGATGCCGAGAAGATCGTCACGCTCGCCCGCAAAGGCACGCTGGCGGCCCGGCGTCTGGCTGCGGCCCGTTTGCGCAGCCCCCAGGCTGTCGCCAAACTGTTCGACGAGGTGGCCCCCGCCATGGATGGCCGCCCCGGCGGTTACACCCGGATCATCAAGACCCGCGTGCGCCGCGGCGATGCCTCGGAGATGGCCCTTCTGGAGTGGGTGGCCGGTGGTGCTGCCGTTCCGGCGGCCGCGCCCGAGGCCGTCGCCCCCCGTGCCTGATGGTGCCGGGCCGCAAGCGGCCCGGCGGCTGCCGGCTGACGGCGCGTCCGCCGGCTCCGGTTGGATGGCTACATGACCGATTGCCTTCCCATATCGCTGCGTCAGGATCTGGTTGCGATGTTCCTGTCGCTCGTCGTCGGGAGCATGATCGGCCTGGAGCGGCAAGCACGCGACAAGGCCGCCGGACTGCGGACCATGGTATTCATCTGCCTGGGAGCCACCTTGTTTACGCTGTTGTCGCAGCGGATCGCCCCCGCCGATCCGGTCCGCATCGCCGCGCAGGTCGTCACCGGCATCGGCTTTCTTGGCGCCGGGGTGATTCTGCGTCACGGGTCGCGCATCGTGGGCGTCACCACCGCTTCCGTCATCTGGCTGACCGCCGCGCTCGGTATGGGCATCGGCGCCGGGTACCACGCGCTGGTTCTGGTGGTCGCCGTCGTCGCCGTCGGCGTGCTCTGGGGCTTCCGTTGGATCACGCGGGCCATCGATGCTGTCCACGAGGAGCGCGCCTACCACGTCGGCATGCGGGACAGGTTTGACGCGGACGCCATCGGCGCGCTGCTGCGGAACGCGCGGCTTAAGTGCCATTCCCGTGTCTACGGCTGCAGCGAGGGAGTCGTCACGTGCACCCTGTATGTTGTCGGACCTGCCGCCGCCCATGCCCGGTTTGTCGAGGCCGTGCTGGCGCGCCCGGAGATCGAGACTTTCAGCTATTGACGCGCGGGACGCTGGATATGAGTTGGTTGTTGACAGAGCCGATCCTAATGCTTTAAACTCACCCTTCATTTCGTTGGAGTAGAACAGTAAGTTAATCATGAAGACTTTCCTACCGAAGGATCCCGGGGTCAACCGCGATTGGATTGTGGTCGATGTCGCGGGCAAGCCGCTGGGCCGCGCCGCCGTCATCATCGCCAATGCCTTGCGCGGCAAGTGCAAGCCGACGTTCACCCCGGCGGTCGACACGGGCGATTTTGTCGTCGTCGTCAATGCCGCCGAGGTGCGTCTCAGCGGAACCAAGGAGTCGAAGAAAATCTACCAGCGCTATTCCGGCTTCCGGGGCGGCCGCAAGACCTTCACGGCGGCGGAAGTGCGCGCCGCCCACCCCGAGCGCATGATCGAGGAGGCCGTCTCGGGCATGCTCCCCGGCAATCACCTCTGCCGCCGCATGCTGACGCGGCTCAAGATCTA
>JAAYZJ010000089.1 GCA_012514915.1 Lentisphaerota bacterium
GTCGTCGGCCCACCAGGCGGCGGCGAGGCTGCCGCCGAGGCTCCACCCCTTGCCGACGTCGATGCGCACCGCGGCTTCCAGACCGGCGCCGAGAATCCAGTCGGAGGTTTCGGCCCGGCTCGAGAAGTCGCCCAGCGGGGAGGGAGGATTCGCGGGGGAGTAGGCCGTGTGCGCCTCGGCATCGAGGCAGACATGGGCCAGCATCAGCTGGGGCGAGAGGCGCACCTGCACCCTTTCCAGGGGCTTGCAGGCGATCCAGGGGCCGAGAGCCAGTTCGCTCTGGCTCATTTCCAGCTCGACACGCGAGGCGGCGTTCCAGCTGACCGAACGGCTTGAGTAAGACATGGATTCGGTCCGGCTTTCGGGGATGTTGTGGATGAGCGGGCCGGGGCCGTCGTAGCTGCCGGCGTAGGGCGCGCCGGGCGCGGTGTAGCCGAATGTCTGGTAGCGATCCACGATCTCCCCGGAGCCGCGGGTGACCGTCCGCCGGGCCGTGCCGCGGCGAACTTGAAAGTCGAAATCCTCGTCGCGGTACCAGGTGGCGTTGAAGACCACCCCGATGCTCAACGGACGGGTCGCGCCCCACAGGGTTCGCTCCACCCCCGCCTGGAGGCCCGTCAGATCGCGATCCTCGCCGGCACTCTGGGGGGCGACCGGCAGCACATCGAGGCGCTCGCTGTACGAGCTTGACCCGTCGGCATGGAAACTGACCGACGATCCGTCGTTCTGCGCGGTCGAGTCGTAGCCCCAGTACCAGGTGAGTCCGGGCACATCGGTTTCGGGGTCGGCAGTGCCGGCATCGGTGTAGACAAAGCCGTCGCGGTAGTCCCGGTCGGCATAGGCGTCGGCCGGGCCGACCGCGCCGGCGCCCGCCCCCGGCTCACGGCGCGATAAAAACGATCCCCGCAGCCCGCGGGAGACGGCCGCGGCGTCGTAGTGGACGCGCAGATCATTGTCCTGCCGCCAGGCCGGCCCGATGCTCACGTTCCAGTCGGCGGCCACGTTGACCCGGGGAACCATCAAGACAAAAAGGAGGAGGGCCGCCCCCAGTCGGCTCCCGTTGAAATACCTGGCGTAGAAAAGATCCGGTACGCTTCTCATGTTTCAACCTCTTCAGGGCTCGGCGATGCGCAGGCGGTAGAAGCCGGGTTGCGGCGCAATCGGCGGCGCTTCCAGCACGACGCCATTGACGGGTTCGGCCAGCCGACGTGCCGCCCGGTCGGGGGGCGTGCTGGTCCAGACGCACCGCCAGTCGGTAGACGGCCCGGCCGCGGGACGCCAATCCAGATAGACATCGCGGTTGGTCGCGCCCAGCCAGGCGATCGACAATCCCTGGTCCGCCGGCGTCACACGCCAGGCGGTCACCTGGAAGCGGGATTGGGCGTCGCGCGGATCGGTCTGGGCCACGTACTCGGCGTAGTTGCTGAACCCGTCGGCGTCGGGATCCGCTTCGGGATCGGTGCCGGGGGAAAGTCCCATGGCGGTGGCCCATTCCGCGAATGGATCGACCACGGCGGGCGCCGACTCGCCGGCGATCGGGGCCGAGGCCGGAGTCGTATCGAAGAGCGTCCGCCAGGTTCCGGCCACCATGACCGGGACCGGATCGGACACCGGAACCAGCCAGTAGGTCAACGAACCCCGTGCCGAACCGGCCGCCAGCAGGCCGATCGCGAAACTCACGGAACCCGCCAGTTCGCGCACCGCGACATCCGCGCCACCGCAGCGGTAGCCGTCGAGTCGCCAGCCGGCGGGAACGCGTTCCTCCAGGATCAGACAGGCGGAGGGCACCTGGTCAAAAGCCCACGAGAGCTCGACGGCCACGCGGCTCCCGCCATCCATAACGATGGCACGGGTCAAACCCGCCGAGCCGGCAAGAGGCAAGCACAGCGCGGCCAGAGCCGCAACCAACCAACACCGTTTCAGCCAGTTCATACCGATTCTCCTTCGGACAAAGGAAAAGTTGTCCACTGTTCGGCTTCGACTCCAGATACTCGAGGTGCGGCGGCCTCATTCCTCAACGGCATCCATAAAACCTCAAAGGCATCCATCCTGCCTCACCACCGCGCGGTCATGTTCAGTGCCCGGAACAAAACGAGCACATGATCGTTGAGATTTTACGAGGTGCTGACGAAACCGTCAATGACTGAATCTGTAACTATAATGCTGACCTTGGATATAGGGAATACTGAACATAGCATAAGTGTAATGCTGACCTTGGGTAAGCGGATTGCTGACCTTGGGGCCGGCCGCCAGCAGCCTGCCGGCGCAGAAAAGCAAGCCAACCCAGGTGTTTGATAGCGCAACCTTAAAACGACGCCGACGCCGATGGGTTCATCTTCATATTTGGAAATGCTGGTGACCGTGGGCGGTGACTTGCGCGACACGCGGGGTGACTGCTAGAATGCGCCTGTGCAATGGATGCTAGTTCACTCCTGTGGATTCTGAATGGCTGCGGCATGGAGGCCGGTTCCATTACCGGCGGTCCGGTCCGCTTCCATGAGATTTCACGCCGCTGGACGGTCCGCGGGGAGGTCGACCAACTGGTCATGACGACCGCCGGCGGCGAGGGCATGCTGCGCCGCATGGGCTGCACGCTGCCGATGATCCGCGTGCCGGCGGCGCTGATCGCCAGCCGCGAGTGGTTCCGGCTGCAGCGCTTCTGGTCCTACTGCCTCTCGGCGCTCGGCGGCCAACACGTGGCACGCCGCCTGCCGCCCTGCGGGACAATCATCACCGTCAGCGACTACTTCTGCGACATCGTGCCCGCCTGCCGCCTCAAGCGCCTGCAGCCCGGCTGCCGCTGGATCGCCTGGATCCACCACCGCGAGCTCCCGCCCGGTGAACGCCCCGGCAACCCGCTGGTCAACCACGTCACCTGGCGGATGCAGGAGTGGAGCCTGCGCCGCATCGCGGCGCGGGCCGATGCCGCCTGGATCTACGACACCGAGGCCGGCGACCAGGTGCGCGGGCGGCTGCTGGCGCTCGGCATGCCGGCGTCGCGGATCCGGACGATGCGCTGCGGCGTCAACCTCGGCGACATCCGCCGGGCGCCCGCCGGCGGACCGAATGTCGACGCGGTCATGATCGGCGTGCGGCCCAACAAGGGGCTGCACGACATCCTGCCGGTCTGGGAGGAACTGCAACGGCGCCGCCCCGGGACAACCCTGCGCCTGATGGGTGGCATGAGCGGCGAGGGCCCACTGCTGGAGGAGATTGTGCGGCGCGGCTGGCAGCGGCAGATCGAGGTCTTCAGGCCCCCGCGGGGTTTCCTGCCCCAGCCCGAGTACTACGCGATGATCAAGCGCGCGCGCCTGCTCTTCGCGCCGAGCCACGAGGAGGGCTGGGGCATGGCCGTGGCCGAGGCCATGGCGGCCGGCGTGCCGGTCGTGGCCTACGACCTGCCCGTCTACCGGCGCATCTACGGGGAGGCGTTCGAGGCGGTGCCGTGCTTCGATACGGCGCGCTTCGCCGCCGCGCTGCAGGGTCTGCTGGACAGTCCGGCCCGTGCCGCCCGCTTCCGCGATGCCGGCCTGCGCCAGGCCGCGGGGCTCGACTGGGACACGCTGGCCGACGAGGACTGGGAGGCGCTTTCTTATTTTAGCTTGTAAACCCTGCGATTCAGACAGTGGGGGCGCTGACGGGCAGCAGGAGGTGACCGGCGGGGGTCTGGGAGAGGAGGTGGCTGCATTTTGGGCAAAAAAAACCCCGCCTGGTCGTATGGGCGAAAAATTCTGGACCCGATTCTCAAGGTGGGCGCCCCGGCGGCGTTTCGCAATCCCCGTTCAAGGAACGGGTCTTCGTTTCGCACCGCGTTATGGCTCCCTGGAAGACATGTAGGTCAGAAATGTAGGCCAGTTCGCGATTCAGGCAGGGTCACGTTCTGCTCACGTTCCAGGCGGTGCAAGCGCCCGGAATCCAGTTTTCAGTTCAGCCTTCGCGCACCTCGGCGCCGAGGGTCTCCTTGACCGCCTTCATGATCTTCTGGCAGGCCGCGTTGACCTCGTCGTCGGTAAGCGTGCGCTCGGCCGACCGGAACTCCAGCGTGTAGGCGAGGCTTCGCCGCTCACCTTTGGATTCCTTGGGGACAAATATATCAAATAGGCGGATGTCGGTCAATTCGTCTGGAGCGGCCGCGCGGATGGCCGCCACGATGCCGCCCTGCGTCAGGTTCGCCGGCGCCAGCAGGGCCAGGTCGCGGCGCACGCCGGGATAGGCGGGCACGGGCTTGAGCGCCACCCGCTCACCGAAGCGGGCCAGGAGCGGCGCCAGCCGCAGCTCGCCCACGGCCATCGGCACATGCATGCGCCAGGCGTGGCGCATCGCGCCGCGGACCAGCCCGAGCCGCCCGATCGTCCCGCCCGCCAGCGCGACGGAGACACCCCAGCCCGGCTCGAAGGCGGGATGCTCCGCGGACGCGAAGACGGGCTCGCCGGCATGCAGCCGCCGGCAGAGCGACTCGACGATGCCCTTGAGCCACAGCAGGGCCTCCTCGTTGTCCACGGTGCGGCGCCGGTCGAGCGAGCCGCGCCCGAAGGGGCCGCCGAGGCCGATCGAGAGGCGCGCCTCCTCCGCCGGGGCGCCTCCGGCCCCGAGCGCGAAGACGCGGCCGATCTCGAAGAGGGCCGGGGCCTCCACCTGCCGCGCGAAGTTGCGCCCGAGCGACTGCACCAGCTGCGGCAGGAGCGAGTCGCGCATGATCCCGTAGTCGGCGCTGACCGGATTCGGCAGCACGAGGCGGCGATCCCGGTCGGTGGCGTCGAAGGCGTCCAGCTCGCCGGCGGAGAGGAAGCTGTAGTGCATCGCCTCCGAGAGTCCGAAGCCGAGCAGCGTCTGGCGGCAGAGCGCGACGGCCCGCACGGGCGCATCGTCCACCCCGGGCACGGCCAGCGCCAGGGGCGTCAGGTCGGGAAGCTGGTCGAGACCGTGCAGGCGGGCGATCTCCTCGATCAGGTCGGCCTCGCACTCGAGGTCGAGACGCCAGGAGGGGATGGCGAAGGTCGCGGTCTCCGCGTCCGTGTCCGCCGGCCGCAGCCCGAGCGCAACCAGATGCTCCGTCATGGTCTCCGGTGCCAGTGGCAGGCCGATGACCTCCCGCGCGCGCCGGAAGCGCAGCGTGACCGGCGCCTGGGGCGGCGGCCGGTGGTCGGCGTCGATGACCCCCGGGGCGACGCGCGCGCCGCCATGCCGGGCCAGCAGCGAGACGGCGCGGCGGCTGGCCCAGTCGGCCAGATCGGGATCGACGCCGCGCTCGAAGCGGTGGGACGACTCGGACCGCAGCGCGAGGGCCGTGGCCGTCGTCTTGATGGAGGGCGCGGCGAAGAGGGCGCTCTCGACCAGCACGGTGGTGGTGCCGGGAGCGATTTCGCTGCCGGCACCGCCCATGACGCCGGCGACGGCGACCGGCTCGCGCGCGTCGGCAATGACCAGCATTGCCGCGTCCAGCGCGCGGTCGACGCCGTCCAGCGTGCGGATGCGCTCGCCCGCGCGGGCCTGCCGGACGATGATCGTGCGGTCGGCGAGGCGCGTGTGGTCGAAGGCGTGCAGGGGCTGGCCGCATTCGAGCATCACGTAGTTGGTCACGTCGACGATCAGGCCCAGCGGGCGGATGCCGCACTGTTCGAGGCGGCGTTGCATCCAGTCCGGCGAGGGCCCGTCCTGCACCTGCGTCAGTACGCGGGCGGTGTAGCGCGGGCAGAGGGCCGGGGCCTCGACGCGCACGGCGGCGAGCCGCTCCACCGGCTCGCCGGCGGTCTCGAACGCAACGTCGGGGCGCCTGAGCGGCCGCCCGAGCAGGGCCGCGAACTCGCGGGCCAGGCCAATGATGGAGAGGCAGTCGGGGCGGTTCCAGGTGATTTCCAGGTCGAGCACCGTCTCGGGCGGCGGCAGCACCGTTTGCAGCGGCGTGCCGGGCGCGAGCGACGCGTCGAGCACCATGATGCCGGAATGGTCGTCCGAGAGCTTGAGCTCGCGTGCCGAGCAGAGCATGCCGCGCGAAACGGCGCCCCGCAGCTTGGCGGCCTTGATCGCGAAACCACCCTCGGGAATCACGGCGCCGATCTTCGCCAGGGCCACCTTGATGCCGGCGCGGCAGTTCGGCGCGCCGCAGACGACCGGCAGCGTCTCCGCGCCGTCGCTCACGGTGCAGACATGCAGGTGGTCCGAGTTGGGGTGGGGCTCGCAGGTGAGAACCTCGCCGACGACGAAATGGTCGTCCAGCGCGGTTCCGACCTGCTCGATCCCCTCGACCTCGACCCCCGCGAACGTCAGCTTGTCGGCCAGTTCCTTGACCGGAACGTCCGCGACGTCGACATACTCGTTCAGCCAACTGATCGGTACTTTCATGATTTCTTACCGTTTGCCTTCTGCTGACACGCTGCGCACCTAATCCTATGCAGTGCTAAGACGGATTCCTGAACCCGAGGTAGGACATCCAACAGCCCAAAACATTCAAAGACCGCGCACTCAAAAGCCATGCGATCGGATTGTTGCAGTTCTTCTTCCAACGATAAAACCTTCCGCTTCAGCAACCTGTCGAATGCGGACAGTATGGACTTGCGGCTGTGCGTGGGCACATGCTTGGGATCCAACATGCGCATTTGTCTGGCCAGTTTGCTTGCGTTCAGATCGAGAACGCCAAGGCCACGTCCAAATCCGAGTGCTTCTAAGTAGAAACATCCCATCACCGAACATAGCATGGCGTGCGCTAAATCAAGGTCAACGGTACTGCTTCTCGCGGTCAACCGTATCAAACGCTGATTGACGAATGCTCGCGGCGTCAAGCGCATGAAACAAAGACGCTTATCAGGATTTAACGAGACGGCCAAGTCCGCCGTCGTATCGGATCGCATTTCGTACCACTGTAGACCGCCTCGTGCCAACACCTGGGGCAAAGGCTGCCCTGTTCTATTCTTTGCATGTTGGAATTTTCCGATCCACGCAAGCGCACCAGAATGTCCAAGTTTGCGTAGCTCATCAAGCGAGCACGAGCAACAGAAAGCCCTGCCGTCGGCAGTCGCGATAAGGCCCGGCGAGCTGGCAGCACTCATTAAGACGGGCTGTAAATACTGCGACTCAATCGGGGCGCCTTCAGGCGGGAAGAAGAGGTCGTCCCATCCACGTCTTTCACCACGACTCACTTCAAAATACGTCGAAGCCAACGTCAAAAAGCGCTCAACAGGCTTGAACCAGTTAAGGTTAGTGAAATGCGCAGACCAGCAAAGACCCAACGAATCGAAATGCGCAAGTTCACCGGCGGAAACACGGTTAACGCAAATGGCTCCATTACCGGATTGAGCGGCTATGGTTAGCGCATCGGCGATAACGCCGGGTTCTTCCTCCTCCCAAGCCGATAGAGGACGGGTTGTCACGCCAAAGGTAGTTGTTTCATCCCGCGAAACACGATTAACCTGTTTTCTCCGCTTAAGAACAACAAGGTTCGTAACGACATCGGCGTTCTGAAACCACCGCCCCGCCCCGGACGTAAGGACCATTTCAATTGAAAAAAACTTCTGCAGAATCCGCCGGAACGCTACGGCCCAGTCAGCGCCAAGCCACGCATTTGGGAATATCGAGCCAACTCGGCCATCCGCGGCAAGGAGACGATAGAGATGCAGAATGATCGGCGCAAAGTAATCTGTTTTGGCGTCGAGGCCATCGCTAGCGCAAGACCTAAGATAGTCGTTGATCTCGGAAATGGATGGCTCGGTTCTCATCCAATCCTCGAACCTGACAAATGGAGGGTTGAGCACGACGGCAGGAAAATGCGGCAACTTCTTGGTCATTGGCTTTCCCGACTTTGCGTCCGTGAAAGCAATGGGTATGCCAGGTGTTAGCGTCAATACGTCGTGACCAAACACGAGTA
>JAAYZJ010000090.1 GCA_012514915.1 Lentisphaerota bacterium
CGAGTGCCATGTCCTGCCGGGCGAGGGACGGGAGGAACGCTGGCTGCAGCACTCCAGCCAGCCCATCCAGGCGGGGCTCTACGCCGGCGGGAGAATCGAGCACTACTACGACATCACCGACCGCAAAATGGCCGAGGGCCGGCGACGGTTGCTCGCGACCGCCATCGAGCAGAGCAGCGACATCATCATCATCACGACACCCGACGGCACGATCGAGTACGTCAACAAGGCCTTCGAGCAGGTCAGCGGCTACACCGCCGCCGAGGCGGTTGGCCAGAACCCGCGCATCTTGAAAAGCGGCCGCCAGGACGCGGCATTCTACCGCAACATGTGGGCCACGCTGAAACGCGGTGAGGTGTTCGAGGGCCGCATGGTCAACCGGCGCAAGGACGGCGCGTCCTACACGGAGGATGCGACGATCTCGCCCGTGTTCGACGAGGCGGGGCGGCTGGTCAACTACGTGGCCGTCAACCGCGACGTCACCGAGCGGCTCCAGATCGAGGCCGAGCTGCATCATGCGCAGCGGATGGAGTCGATCGGACGCCTGGCGGGTGGCGTGGCCCATGACTTCAACAACATGCTCGGCGCCATCATGGGGTACGCCGAAATGGCGCTGGAGCGGTTGACGCCCGACGAACCGCTTCACGGCGATATCCAGGAGATCCTCAAGGCGGGCAAGCGCTCCGCCGAGATCACCCAGCAGTTGCTCGCCTTCGCCAGCCGGCAGATCGTCACCCCCAGGATCATCGACCTGAACGCCGCCATCGACGACATGCTCAAGATGCTGGGGCGGCTGATCGGCGAGAACATCAGCCTGGCGTGGACGCCGCATGCCGGGGACTGCAAGATCGAGATCGACCCCGCGCAGCTCAACCAGATCCTGGCCAACCTGTGCGTCAACGCGCGGGATGCGATCACGGGACAGGGAACCATCAGCCTGACGACACGGATCGCCGCCCTCGACCGCGACACGTGCGCCAAACACCAGGGAATGACGCCGGGATGCTTCGTCGTGCTGACGGTCAGCGACACCGGACACGGCATGGACCGCGAAACCCTGGAGCACCTGTTCGAGCCCTTCTACACGACCAAGGCGCAGGGGAAAGGAACCGGGCTGGGACTCGCGACGGTGCACGGCATCGTCAAGCAGAACCATGGCTTCATCACCGTCGATAGCGAGCCGGGGATAGGCACGACCTTCGCCGTCCACCTGCCCTGCCGCGCGGACGCCGAGGTGGAGGTGTCGGATGACGAGACCAGTGAACTTCCGCAGGGGCGCGGCGAGACGGTGCTGATTGTCGAGGATGAGCTCGCCATTCTCCAGGTTGGCAAGGCGATCCTGGAGGAACTCGGCTACCAGGTGCTGACGGCAACCGGACCAGAGGAGGCATTGCAGATCGCCGGGGGCAACGAGGGGATCGCACTGCTGATCACCGACGTCGTCATGCCCGGCATGAACGGCCGTGAGCTGGCCAGCCGCCTCAGGCTGGGGCGTCCCGGCTTGAAGTGCCTTTTCATGTCGGGGTACACCGCCAACATCATCGCCCATCACGGCGTCCTCGACAAGGGCGTGCATTTCATCCAGAAGCCGTTCACCCGGCAGGATGTCGCC
>JAAYZJ010000091.1 GCA_012514915.1 Lentisphaerota bacterium
CGCGGTTCTCATCCTCCGCGAGCCGGATCTCCATCTGCTTGACCAGTCCGGTCACGGGTCCCGGCGACTGGCGCGTCAGCACCCCCCCGGGCACCGCCTCGACGGCCTCGTACGGCACGTTGTCCGGCTCGTAGCTCCAGGCCGGGGCTTCCGGGGCGATCCACAGGCGGTGGCCGCCGCGGATCATCCACTCCGCCTCGCCGCGGCCACCGGCCTGCCGCTCGAACTCGGCGAACACGTTGGGCCCGCCCAGGAAACCGAACCGGAGAATCCGGGGACCGACGTCGCGCGTGATGACGAGCTCAACTTCGCGGTTGGCCAGGCGCACCGCGCGCCATCCCCTGTAATCGATCCACTCCATGACGACCCTCCCTGTCAGCCGGCCGTCCCGTCCGGCAGTTGCTTGAGAAACAGCCTGCGCAACAGGCTCTCCTCCGCAATGGCCCCGCGGTCGATCAGCAGGCACAGGCCGACCACGGCCAGGCAGGCGATCAACACGCCGAGTGCGTTGGCAATCCAGAAACGGCGGCGGTCAAAGCCCAGCAGGTAGGCCCCGAAGGCACCGGTGTAGGCGCCGGTTCCCGGTAACGGCACGCCGATGAAGACGGCCAGGCCCCATTCGCCGTATTTCTCGACATAGGGATGGAGCTTGCCGCGCGAGCGCTCCAGAATCGGCCAGACGCGGCGGTCGAACCAGGCCCAGCGCCGCAGGATCCGCTCGACCGGCCCCATGAGCCAGAAGGTCAGCACGCCGACCGCGATGTTGGCGGCCAGGCAGATGGCGGCGACCACCGGCCAGGTCATGGACTCGCGGATGGCGGGCGTGAAGAAGCCGACGGGAATCGATGCGCGTAGTTCGAGTCCGGGGATAAACGTCAATAGGATCAGCGTGGCGATCAGCATGCCCATCGTCATCGTGCAAGCATCCGGGTTGGGGTGTGAAATGAGGGACAGCATAGCAGGCTGGCCGGTGTTGTCCATCGAAAACACCCTGGGGGCGCGGGTGCATGCTCGTTTCACTGACCGTTTCCGGTTCTCCATCGTCCTCGTGGACGCTTGGCGACCTAGAAACCCATGACAGTTCGGTGATCCGTCACACCGACTAAACCTCGATGGCAGGATTGTCCAGCGCATTGGCGGCCTCAGGCGTCCCACCAACGTCGATGTCGCCTACGATGTCCGGCTGGCGGGCACATGCACCGGCATCCCCGTGCCGAGCGGCTGCTCCAGATACGGCACGCCGAGGTGCACCGACTGTTCGATGAGCAACCGCCCGCCCGCCAGCCGCGCCAGGACGAAACTGGCCTCTTCGCCGACGGCGATGGCGGGGAGCGTCTCGCCGATGATGGCGGCGGGGATCTCGCTGCACAGGCGCCAGGCTTCGGGTAGCGGCAGGCCGACGCGCGTGGCGAGAATCTCCACACAGCGATCCTGCTGGAACCAGGAGCCCGCCAAGATGTCGCGGTTGTTCATGTGCGTGAGGCCGTCGGGCTCGATCGTGAACGGCCGCCCGTCGGGGCGCGAGTAGGCCCCGGGCGGACAACCGGCGAACGAGGCGGCGTCGGAAACGGCGAAGCAGCCGCCCGGGCCCTTGCAGCGGAGCGCCGCGCCGATCAGGTCAGGCGGCAGGTGGAACCCGTCACCAATCAACCCCAGACGCAGCCCGGGGTTGTTGAGAAAAGCCCACAGCGGATTCTTGTGGCGGTGGATCTGGCCTGGCGCCCCGTTGCCGAAATGGGTCACCAGCGACGCGCCGCGGCGGACCGCCTCGTGCACGGTGGCGGCGTCGGGTCCGCAATGCCCCAGGGCAACGAGCTTGCCGGCGTCAACCGCCCGCGCGATGAAATCGAGCCCGCCCGGTTGCTCCGGCGCGACGTTGACGATCCGCACCCGGCCGCCGGCGGCGTCGTCAAACGCCTGTATCGCATCATAATCGGCCTGGCGAATCCATTCAAGCGCGTGCGCGCCGCGCCAGCCGTCAACCGGCGAAATGAACACGCCCTCGTGGAAGATCCCCGGGAACAGCCGGTTCAGCGCCGCGTCCTGCGCAAGCCAGGCCGCCACGCGGGCGGCACTCAGCAGCAGCTTGTCGAGCGGGTAGGTTGTGAAGGTCATCAGGCAGCGCCCCACCCCATGACGCCGCAGGTGGTTAGCGATCGTCACGAGGTCGGCGGGTTCGTGCTGGCACAGCGAGTCGTAGCGGACGCCCAGCGACCCGTTGTGCTGAAGATCAACCAGCACCGGCAGCAGATACGGCAGGGCGTCGTCGGCAGGCAGCCGCTCGACGGTGGCGATGTGTGTCCCGGCGACCGCGACGGATACGCAGGCTCCGTCGGGGAGTCTTCCGCGATAGTGCATGTCACTCATCCTTCAGCCTTCAGCCTTGCCAAGTCAGGCCCCCGCCATTTCCAGCACGCCTGCCAGCGCAATGGCCATCCGCCGCGAGGCAGCCAGGATGCTCGGCTCGGCATCCGGCGTGCAGCGCGACAGCGGCAGGTAGCAACCCAGTGCGCCGATCAGGCGGTCGTCCTTACCGAGCACCGGCACGGCGAGGTTGACCACGTGGCCGCCATGCGAGAGGCAGCGGGCCCAGCCGGTCGCGCGCAACGCATCCAAGGCCGCATCCAGCGCCTCCACCGAGCGGATGCCGTCGTACGCCTCCCCGGGCAATCCCCACCGTTCCACCAGAGTCCGCCGCATATGGGGTGGGCTCCAGGCCGCCAGCACACGCGAGGTGGCCAGACTGAAGAAGTGCCGACGGGGCTCGATGGGCTCGATCACGCGGACAGGATGCGGGCACTCGCGGTGGAACAGCAGCACCCGTTCGACTCCCGCCAGCAGATAGAATACCACGCCCTCGCCCGTCTGCGCGACCAGATCGTCGAGCAGCGGCTTGGCGAGCGCGGCCCACGGCCCCGACCGGTTGCGCAGTCCGAGTTGCCGGCATTTCGGTCCCTCGCGGTAGCGGCCGCCGCCGGCCGCTTCCGCGTAGCCAGCAGCGACCAGACTGCGCAACAGGTTGTGGAGCGTGTTGGGTTGCAGCCCGCTCTGCCGCGCCAGTTCGGACAGCACGATGCCCTCGCTGCTGGCGTTGGGAGACGTCAGCAGATCAAGGACACCGAGCGCCCGCATGACCGACTGGACGAGTGGCGTGGGCATCGCGCGTCCGTCACGCCTGGGGGCGCGTGTAGGGGCAGGCCAGGATGCACGCGTCGAAGTCGCAGGGTCGCCGCTTCTCGATCGCCGGATGCTGCCGGACCGCGTCGGCCAGTGCTTCGGCGGTGATCACTTCGGGCGCCGGCACATCCAGGTTCCATCCCGTGAAGAAGGTTCCCTCCGAGCCGACCAGGGAGAACCGCTTGGCCCAGTCGCAACGGGCCGGGTCAATCAGACGGAAGACGTCGGAGACGCCGTCCAGATCGAGCCGGATGTCCTTGCCGAAAGCAGCGGTCGTGCAACGCTGGACGCAGCGGTCGCAGGACGCGCATTGTGTCGGCTGCCAGCTCGCGAGGGGCGCATCGGCCGGAAGTTCGCGGTCGATTACCAGCGCCGCGTAGCGCATGCGCGTCCCGTGCTCGGGATGGATCGGGAAGCCGCCCTTACCGAGGCGGACCAGGCCGGCCGCCCAGGCCGCGAAGCGGTTGCTGAAGCCGTCGGGCTGCTGGCCGCGCGGATTGGCGACGAACGAGGCGCTGCCGTCCAGATCGAATGACCATTCGGCCCGCACGCCATACCGCTCACAGAGGGCGATCGCCCGCCGCAGCATGATGGCCAGCAGATTGATCGACTCGTACTGGGCGAAGGTGATGGGGCCGACGGCCTCGGCGTCGTGCCGCGCCGTGTGATCGACACTCGCCTGCGGCAGCGGCAGCCCGAAGACGACCACGCTGCGGGCTCCGGGCAGGAGATCCGCCGCCGTTTTCAGCCGGCGGACGCGGGTGGTCACTTCCGGAACCGGGGGAGAATAGGGACGGGCGGCATCCTTGACGTCGAAGATCGTCTGGCCGTCGAAATGCGGACGCATCTGCGCGACCAGGCGGTCGATCCGTTCCACCGGCGCGACCCCGACCGCGGCCGCCCCTTGCGACACGAGCAGTTCGCGGAGCGCCTCGGCGAACGGACGGTCGCCAGCCGCCTGCGCGGCGGGCAGGACGACCTGCTTGGCCGTGGGAGTCAGCGGCGCCTCGGTCAGCACCGTCTCCGTGATCAGCACGCGCCCCTCGGGCAGCCCCTTGAGGTGCTGCTGGAACCGCGTCTCCTTGATGCCGCACTGGGA
>JAAYZJ010000092.1 GCA_012514915.1 Lentisphaerota bacterium
CCGTTTTTTTTGGCGAAAAAGTAACCGCCAAGACGCCAGGGACGCCAAGGTGGGCAAGGTAGGACAGGCATTCCTGCCTGTCCACCATGTGGGGGTGAGGGGGCGGCGGAGAGAGGGTAAATAAGTTGTGGTCACTTCATTTGCTAGCAGCCAACGGAAACTTTGTCGCGAGCTTTGTCGAAAAGGCTGAACCGCCAAGACGCCAGGGACGCCAAGGGGGCGCGAAGCCAATCGTGTCCCGTTGTCGTGCCCCGTGGTCGTGCTCCGAAGCGCCTGGCAGGCGCCTGGCAGGCGACCCGCAAAGCCGGCACGCTGGAGTCCGCCGTCCTCGGCGCAGGAATGCCTGTCGTACCTTGGACGACCCCGTCGAGCACGAGGACGAGGACCGTTCGCTTCGCTCACTGAGGACGATGACGATGATACAGTCGTCGACAGGCAGGAATGCCTGTCGTACCCTGGGTGTGCGCCCCAGCTATAAATTCGCAAATGGATTGACACTGAAGCCACTGCCGCCCGGAGCCGAGCGTCCGCCGCCGCGCGCGGCGGGCCGTGCGTCGCGCGGACCGCGCGGCTCGTTCCCGCCAGCCGCCGGCCGGGGCGCGCCGGGGTTCGACTTGGCGCTCAGGGCGATCCGCTTCCGGTCGAGGTCGACGCTGACCACCCGCACCTTCAGCTTGTCGCCCGCCTTGACCACCTCGGACGGATCGCGCACGTAGCGGTCGGAGAGTTCGGAGACGTGCACAAGTCCGTCCTGGTGGACGCCGATGTCGACGAACGCGCCAAAGGCCGTCACGTTCGTCACGATCCCCTCGATGACCATCCCCGGCTTGACGTGGCCGATCTCGGTGACATCGTCGAGGAAACCCGGTTTCTCGAACGAGGCGCGCGGGTCGCGTCCCGGCTTCTTGAGCTCGGCGGCGATGTCCTTGAGCGTCGGCTCGCCGCCGGCCTCGGAGATGTACTGCTGCAGGGGAATGGTGTCGACCAGCGGGGTGTTGCCGACGAGCTTGGCGAGTTCGACCTGCAGATCGGCCGCCATCCGCTCGACCAGGGGATAGCGCTCGGGGTGGACGGCCGAGGCGTCGAGGGGATTCGCCGCTCCGCGGATCCGCAGGAAGCCGGCCGCCTGCTCGAAGGTCTTGGGGCCCAGCGCCGGCACCTTGAGCAGCTCCTTGCGCGCCTGGAAGGCGCCGTTGGTGTTGCGGTAGTCGATGATGCGGCGCGCCATGGCGGGGCCGATGCCCGAGACGCGCGCCAGCAGGGGGGCGCTGGCCGTGTTGAGCTCGACGCCGACGTGGTTCACGCAGCTCACGACGACCTCCTCGAGCTTGTCGGCCAGCATCGGCTGGTGGACGTCGTGCTGGTACTGGCCGACGCCGATCGCCTTGGGGTCGATCTTGACCAGCTCGGCCAGCGGGTCGAGCAGGCGCCGGCCGATCGAAATGGCGCCGCGGATCGTCAGGTCGAGATCGGGAAACTCCTCGCGGGCGACCTCGGAGGCGCTGTAGACGCTGGCCCCCGCCTCGTTGACGCTGACGACCGTGATGGTCTTGATCTCCGCCTGCCGTAGGACGTCGCGCACGAAGTGCTCGGTCTCGCGTCCGCCGGTGCCGTTGCCGACCGCAATGGCCTCGGGCTTGAATTTCTGGATCAGCTTGCACAGCTCGACCTTCGCCTCGATCTGCTCGCGCTCGCCGCGCGCCAGGTAGAGGGTGACCGTGGCCAGGAACTGCCCGGTGGCGTCCAGCACCGCGCACTTGCAGCCGGTCCGCAGCCCGGGGTCGATGCCGATGACGCGCCGGCCACCCATGGGGGGGGCCAGCAGGAGGTTGCGCAGATTGGCGGCGAAGATATCGACCGCCGCCCGGTCGGCCCGCAGCTTGAGCTCGACCGAGACGTCGACCTCGACGCCGGGGGCGATCAGCCGCTTGAAGGCGTCTTCGGCGGCGAGCTGCAACTGGTCGCCGTAGGGGGTGCCTGCCGCGAGGTTGCAGCGGGTGGTGATCGTCTGGATCAGCGGTTCGGTCTCGACGGCCAGCCGGTAGCGGAGCACGCCCTCGGCCTGGCCGCGGCGGATGGCGAGATAGCGGTGCGAGGGGATGGTGGCGACCGGCTCGCGGAAATCGTAGTACTGCTCGAACTTGGTCGGCTCGGCGGGACGGGGATCGACCACCTCGGAAACCACCTCGCCCTCGGTGGTGAAGGCGGTGCGCACCAGGCCGCGGATATCGGCATCCTCGGCGATCTGCTCGGCGACGATGTCGCGCGCCCCGGCCAGGGCGGCGGCGGACGAATCGACCCCCTTGTCGGCGGCGACGAACGCGGCGGCGTCGGCGTCGGGATCGCCGTCGGCGGGCTGTTCCAGGATGCGCTGGGCAAGGGGTTCCAGTCCGCGCTCGCGGGCGATCATGGCGCGGGTGCGGCGCTTGGGCTTGTAGGGCAGATAGAGATCCTCGAGCGCGCTCTTGGTCTCGCACGCCAGCAGGCGCGTCCGCAGGGCGTCGGTCAGCTTGCCCTGCTCGTCGATCGAGCGCAGGATGGTCTCGCGCCGCTCGGCGAGCTCCCGGTGGTAGGCCAGCCGCTCCTGGATCTTGCCGATCTGGACTTCGTCGAGGTTGCCGTGGGCCTCCTTGCGGTAGCGGGCGATGAAGGGAAGGGTGTTGCCCTCGGCCAGCAGATGGGCGACGGCGGCGATCTGGCGCGGCGAGATGTTCAGCTCGTCGACCAGTTTGGGGATGGAAGCCAGGTCGGCTTCCTCGCTTCTTGCGGCAG
>JAAYZJ010000093.1 GCA_012514915.1 Lentisphaerota bacterium
CGGGAACTAGCTATCCTGGCTTGCAGCGAATGCAAGAGCCGCAACTACACGACGACGCGCAACAAGCGCACAATGACGAACCGTCTGGAGATCGTCAAGTTTTGCCCGGCGGATCGCAAGCGCACCCTGCACAAGGAAACGAAGTAGGGGCGACGGTATCGAGTTTGCAGGCCAGTAGCTCAATTGGCAGAGTAGCGGTCTCCAAAACCGCGGGTTGGGGGTTCGATTCCCTCCTGGCCTGCCAGTGTTTCGTCGCGGGCGTTCCGTGACGGTCAATAGTCAACAGGGCGACGGAGAGGTCGCGGAGTCGGCCGGCGATGAACGAGAAGGTACAGCAGATCAGCAAGACCGTCCGCGGCTTTGTCGCGGAAGTCGGCGCGGAATTTCAGCGCACCACGTGGCCCGACCGCCGCGAACTGGTGCAATCCACGATCGTCGTCATGGTGTTCATTGTGCTGCTCTCCTTCTCCGTGCTGGTGTGCGACAAGGTGATCCAGTTCATGTTGCACGTGATCCACGCCTAGCGGCGGACGAGCGGCGTCGGCGTCGCCCCTCGGGGGCGGCGCGCGCGGCAGGACGGGAAACAGCCGATGACCAAGCAGTGGTTTGTTTTACATACTTTGACCGGCCAGGAGCAGAAGGTCAAGCGCTTCATCGAGGCCCAGGCCCGGATGCAGGAGCTTGACGGCTTCATCGGCGACGTCGTCATTCCGACGGAGAAGGTGGCGGACAGCAAGACCAAGACAACGGTCGTGCGCAAGTTCTTCCCCGGCTATGCGCTGATCAACCTGGCGCTGTACGACGACGAGCGCAAGCTGATCGCCGCGACGTGGCGCTTCATCCGCGATACGCCCGGCGTGATCGGCTTTCTGGGCGGCGAGAAGCCCGTGCCGCTGTCGCAGGCCGAGGTCGATGCGATCTTCGACCAGGTCGAGGCGAAGAGGGACAAGATCCGCCCGAAGGTGGTGTTCGAGCCGGGCGAGCCGGTGACGATTTTGGAAGGAGCCTTCAAGGGCTCGCAGGGTGCAATCACAGAAGTCGATCCCGACCGGGGCCGCCTGAAGGTCAACGTGATGATCTTCGGCAAGGAGGTTCCGGTCGAGCTGGAATACTGGCAGGTTGAGAAGGCCGTGGATCGGCCGGCTCAGCCGGGCGAGGTTCACGGCTGACAAACAGCTGACTCGCTGGCACCGGATGGGACCCGGGAGAGTCGCAAACGACGAGGACAACATGGCGAAGAAAGTAACAGGCATCATCCGGCTGCAGGTGCCGGCGGGGGCCGCCAATCCGGCGCCGCCGATCGGGCCGGCGCTTGGCGCCCAGGGCGTGAACATCATGCAGTTCTGCAAGGAGTTCAACGCCCGGACGGCCGACCGGGCGGGGCTGATCATCCCCGTGGTCATCACGGTCTATGCCGACCGCAGCTTCACGTTCATCCTGAAGAGCCCCCCGGCTTCCGCGCTGCTCAAGCGGGCGGCCGGCCTGGCCAAGGGATCGGGCGTCCCCAACCGCGACAAGGTTGGGCAGGTCACCCGCGACCAAATCCGCGAGATCGTCAAGCTCAAGCAGGGCGATCTCAACGCGGCCGACGAGGCACGGGCCATGCGCATCATCGAGGGCACCGCGCGCAGCATGGGCATCGACATCACCGGGAAGGCGGAGTGACAGGACTATGGCTAAGCACGGCAAGAAATACCGCGACACGCTGAAGCTCGCGCCCAAGCAGCCCGTCGGCTTCGAGGAGGCGATCGCCTTCATCAAGGAGCATCCCGGCGCGAAGTTCGACGAGACGGTCGAGATCGCCATGCGGCTGGGCGTCGATTCCACCAAGTCCGACCAGACCGTCCGCGGCACGGTGAGCCTGCCGCACGGCACGGGCCGGAACGTCCGCGTGATCGTGTTCGCCGCGGGCACCCAGGCCGACGCCGCCCGCGCGGCGGGCGCCGACGAGGCGGGCTACGACGATCTGATCGAGAAGGTCAAGGGTGGCTGGACCGAGTTCGACGTGGCGATCGCCACGACCGACGCGATGAAGGAGGTCCGCAAGCTCGGCCGTGTGCTGGGTCCCCGCGGCCTGATGCCGAACCCCAAGACGGGGACGGTGACGGACGACGTCGGCCCGGCGGTCACCGCGGCCAAGGGCGGCCGCGTGGAGTTCCGCATGGATCGCACGGGCAACGTGAGCGTCCGCTGCGGCAAACGGAGCTTCGAGGCGGCCAAGCTGCTGGAGAACATGATGGCGATCCTCGACGCCCTGCAGGCGGAGCGGCCCGCGGGCGCCAAGGGGGCCTTCATCCGCTCCTGCACCATCAGTACGACCATGGGCGTGGGCATTCCAGTCATCCTGCCCACCAAGGAATAACGGGAGCGAACGATGAGACCCGAAAAGATTGCAATCATGCAGGAGATCACCGACCGCCTGCGGGACGCCGACAGCGCGTTCCTCATGGGGTACGGGGGTCTGACGGTAACCGAGTTGTACGAGCTGCGCCAGGCGCTCCAGCCGGTCGGCGGACGCGCCCTGGTGGCCAAGAACACCATGCTGGGCAAGGCCGCCGAGCAGCTCGGCTGGGAAGATCTTTCTGCGCTGCTGACGGGCCCGACCGCAGTCGTGACCGGCAAGGGGGATGCCTCCGAGCTGGCCAAGGTGCTGGTCAAGTTCGTCAAGGCGCATGACAAGGCTGCGGTCAAGGGCGGTTGCCTCGACGGCAGGGTGTTGCAGGCGGCGGACGTCGACGCACTTTCCACACTGCCCCCGCGCGAAGTCATGCTCAGCATGCTCGTGGGGACCGTGGCGGCGCCCATGACGCAGCTGGTTGGCGTGTTCAACCAGAAACTGCTCTCCCTGCTGTATGTCCTGAAGGCAGTGGAAGCGAAGAAAAGCCAGGCCGCTTGAGCGGTCGGGCAGGTCGGTGAGTGAATCTCAGAGCGAGTGAAGAGGAAGAACAATGAACGACGAAGCAAAAGTTGAAGTGTCTGGTAAGATGGCGGAATTCATCGACTGGGTCGGCACCCTGACGGTGCTCGAGCTGTCGAAGCTGGTCAAGGCGCTGGAAGAGGCCCTCGGCGTCACGGCCGCCGCCCCGATGGCGGTTGCCGCGGCCCCGGCCGCCGGCGCCGCCGCGGCCCCCGTCGAGGAGCAGACCGAATTCGATGCCGTCCTGACGGAAGTCGGCGGCAACAAGATCGCCGTCATCAAGGAGGTTCGCGCCATCACCGGGCTCGGGCTGAAGGATGCCAAGGATCTGGTCGACGGCGCTCCCAAGCCCATCAAGAGCGGCGTTTCCAAGGACGAGGCGGCCAAGATCAAGGAACAGGTTGAGAAGGCGGGCGCCAAGGTCGAAATCAAGTAGCCGGCGCGCGGCTGCCATCTCTCGGGCGGCCACCCTCTCGACGCGGGGTGGCCGCTCTCCTGTCTTTTCCGCGTCGCCCCTTTCTTCCACGTCCCCCCACCCGAGGTAACCGATGTTCCAGCGACACGTTTTCGGCAAGCTCAAGCCGGTTATTCAGCCGCCCAACCTGATCGAAATCCAGACGCGCTCCTACCGGGACTTCCTGCAGGCCGATCTGCCTCCCGCCAAGCGCGACAGCAGCAAGGGGTTGCA
>JAAYZJ010000094.1 GCA_012514915.1 Lentisphaerota bacterium
CCGCCGTTGACGCCGATGCGGATCGGCAGCCGACGCGGGCGCGCGGCCTGCACGACGGCGCGGACGCGGTCGGCGCCGCCGATGTTGCCGGGATTGATGCGCAGACCGTCCACGCCGGCCTCGACGGCGGCGAGGGCCAGGCGGTAGTCGAAATGGATATCGGCGACGAGCGGCACGCCCGGCGCCTGGCGCCGTATGGCGGCGAGGGCGGCCGCGGCCTCCGCGTCGGGAACGGCCAGGCGCACGATGTCGCACCCGAGGTCAATCACGCGGCGGATCTGGGCGACCGTCGCCGCGACATCGCGGGTGTCGGTCTTGGTCATCGTCTGGACGCTGACGGGCGCGCCGTTGCCGATGGGCAGCGCGCCAAGTGTGAGGGGCGTCGTCCCGTCGCGCGTCGTCATCACGGGGCCTCGTCGAGCGGTTCCGCGGAGCCCGCCGGAACCGGCGCGGAACCCTCCGTCGGCGCGGCGAGCTCCTGGGCGGGCGCGCGGCCGGCACCGAAGAAGTGCCGCAGAAAGACGGCGTCGCGGAAGAGCAGCAGCGCCATCAGGCCGATCAGCAGCACGGCGAAGGCGTTGGAGAGCGCGTTGACCAGACGGGCATTGGGCTTGCGCCGGGTGACGGTCTCGTAGAGCGCGAAGACGATGTGCCCTCCGTCGAGCACGGGCAGCGGCAGCAGGTTGAGCAGCGCGAGGTTGACGCAGAGGAAGCGCAGGAAGGCCAGGCGGCTATCAGGCCGGAGCGCACCTGGTACCAGAGCATCACGACGATAACCAGGGGGCCGCTGAGGCTGCCGGCGGCGCGTTTCGACTCGCCCTTCGCGCGCGGGGCGACGAGCGCGCGCAGGATGCGCACGACACTCGTGGCGTCGCTTTTGAGCTGCAGCCAGGGCTTGCGGTATTGCAGCCACTGGTTGCCCAAGCCGGCGCTTCCGTCAAATTCGATCCCGATGAGGTGGCGCCCCTCCGCGGAGTTGAACCGAGGGGTCATCACCAACTCGAAATCGTGGTCGCCGCGCCGGATGCCGACGGCGAGCGGCCAAGCGCCGTGCGCATCGACTTGGCGCATCATGGCGTCGGGACTGGCCACCGGCGCGCCGTCCAGGGTCTGGATGACATCCCCGGGCCGCAGCCCGGCGCGCGCCGCGGGGGAGTTGGTGATCAGACCGCCGACGACGCAGGGAAGCCGCGGACCGACTCCCACCACGCGGACAAGGCGCGCCGTGGCGTCATGCACCACGGGTAGCCGCAGGTCAAGCGGCGCCCCGCCGCGGTACACGACGACGGGCAGACCGTTCGAGGCGTCGCCGCCGAGGTGGCTCTCGACAAGGAACTCGTTCCAGTTGTGGACCGCATTGCCATTGACGCTCGCGATCCGGTCTCCGACGCGCAGGCCGGCGGCATAGGAGGCGCTGTCGCCATCCACTGTTCCTACTGTGGCTTCCGCAGGCCCCAGCCCCGTCGGCGGGGCGAGAAAAACGATCCAGGCGAGCGCCACGGCCAGGAGGATATTGCCGGCCGGGCCGGCGACGGAGACGACGATCCGGCGCCAGGGCGCGACATCCTTCAGGAGCCGCGGTGGCGCGGCTTCGGCGGGGGGGGCATCGGACGCGGGCGCCGCGGCCGGAGCCGCGCCGCCGCCGTGCTCCCCCTGGATCGTCGACATGCCGGTGGGGTCGAGTTGCGGCAGGGCCACGTAGCCGCCGAAGGGGATCGTGCCGATGCGGTACTCCGTATCGCCGACCTTGCGTTTCCAGAGGGCCGGGCCGAATCCGACCGAGAAGGCGTCGATGGTCAGCCCCAACCAGCGCGCCGCCAGGAAATGTCCCAGTTCGTGGATGAAGACCGCCAGACTGAACAGCAGCAGCACGCCGACGCCGGAGAGCACGGCACCCGCCAGGGACAGCAGGGAATCTAAATGCATGAGGTCAGGCGCGGGGCACCGCCAGTGATCAGTAGCCCACCGTTTCGAGGCACTCGACCGGCTTGGCGATCGCAGGCGACACGTAGACGGTGCACGGGAAGAGCTGCAGGATCGAGCCGGGCACCATCGGCGAGACGGGGCCGTGGCAGATCAGGCGGC
>JAAYZJ010000095.1 GCA_012514915.1 Lentisphaerota bacterium
CTACCCAGTTCGTACGTATTGGTAGCCCGGGCGGGCGACAGCCCGAGGGCGACGAGCGCGGATAAAAATGACAGTGTGTATCGGCTGGCTGTTTGCTTCATCAGCGGGTCCATGTTGATCGTTTGCACCGCGACAGCCCGGGTCACCCCGGTAGGTAGCGATAATAACGCCCCATCCCGCCGGCGGGTTCAATATGTGGTGCATGGCTTAGATATTTCCTTTGCCTGCGTTTGCGAGAATGTGATATTATTATCTGCAAACGAACAAGAACGAACACCAGTCATGAGCGAACCCCTCCAGCGGAAACGGCCGACGATGATGCAACGCGACGCGCATGTGCGCCGCGTGCTGCAGCAGCGCGGGGAGGTCGGCGTGGCGGAGCTGGCCGCGGGGCTGGGTGTCAGCGAGATGACGCTGCGGCGCGATTTGGATCGTCTGGAGCAGGCGGGGCTGGTGCGGCGGACGCACGGGGGCGCGGTACCGGCGGCGCGACTGGGATTCGTCTTCGACTTCGCCGCCCGTCGCCAGGCGAACCGGACGGCGAAACAGGCGATCGCCGCCGAGGCGGCGAAACTGGTGACCCCGGGCGCGGTCGTCCTGCTCGACGCGGGGACGACGACGCTCGAACTCGCGGAGCTGCTGAGCGACGCCGTGGATCTCGTGGTCGTGACCCCCTCGCTGGCGGTAGCGTCGACCCTGCAGTTCTCCACGGGCGTCAAGACGATCCTCCTGGGCGGGGTGCTGCGCCGCGGCACGCCTGACCTGACGGGCGAGATTCCCGAGGCGGCCCTGGGCATGCTGGCGGTCGACATCGCCTTCCAGGGCGCGGACGCCATCGGACTGGACGGCACGCTCTACACGGGCGATCTGAGCACGGCCCGTCTGGATCAGCGGATTCGCGAGCGGGCCGCGCGCACCTACGTCCTGGCGGACAGCTCGAAAGTCGGACGGCGGGCACTGGCCCGCCACGGCCATCTCCGCGAGATGAGTGGCTGGATCACCGACCGCGGCATTGCGCCGGCATCGCTCAAGGCCCTGCGCAAGCTGTGCGTTCCCATCACACTGGTTTGATGAAAGGATAAGGGTAGTCGCGAATGAAACCGGAAAGTCTACAGCAGGCGCGGCAGTCGCTCGCCATCGAACGGGATGAAGTGCAGCGGGTTCTCGACAGGCTCGATCCAGTGGCCTTTGGCCGGGCGGTCGACGTGCTGGCCCGCGTGCCGCGAATCATGACGTGCGCCAGCGGTTCCTCGGGGATCGCGGCGAAGAAGTTTGCCCACTCGCTCTGCTGCATCGAGCGCGGCGCCATGTTCATGCCGCCCTGCGAAGCGGTGCACGGGGGGCTCGGAGGGCTCAAACGCGAGGACGCCCTCGTCATGGTCTCGCGCGGCGGCAAGACCGCCGAACTGCTGCCCATCATCGACGTCTGCCGCCGCAAGGGGGCCGCGCTCATCGCCGTGACGGAGAACCTCGACTCACCCCTGGCGCACAACGCGGATATCGTTCTGGCGCTGCATATCGGCCGCGAAAGTGACAAGTACAACTTCATGGCGACCTCGAGCTTTGTCGCCACGATCGCGCTTTTCGACGCGCTGCTCGCCGCGCTCATCGAGGAGACGGACTACACGCGCGAGATGTTCGGCCTCATCCACCCCGGCGGGGCGGTCGGCGCCATGCTCAAGAAGGAGACAATCTGATGCTCGCGGGCTACCGTATCAAGGCGCCGTTCTTTGAGTTCGGCCCCAAGGCCTACCTCTACGGCGACACGCTTCTCGAACTCGTGCTGGCGATCGACCGCTGCGCCGAGGAGTACGACGTCGACGTGATCGTCGATCCGCAGCCGATGGACATCCGCCTGCTCGCGGGCCGCGTCCGGCGCGTCCACGTCTACGGACAGCACATGGATTTCCTCCCACCCGGCCGCGGCATGGGCAGCATTCTGCCCGAGGCCTTGCGCGACGCCGGCGCCGTGGGCGTGATGCTCAACCACGCGGAGCGCAAGCTGACGCTGGAGGTGATCGGGCAGACGATCCGCCGCGCCGACGAGGCGGGGCTGGCGACGATCGTCTGCACCGACACGCTCGAGGAAATGGAGGCTGTCGCGCGCCTGGCGCCGAACCTGATCGTCGCGGAGCCGACCGAGCTGATCGGCACCGGGCAGACAAGCTCGATGGACTACGTACGCGACTCCATCGCCCGCATCAAGGCGATCAACCCGGCGATCATGGTTCTGCAGGGCGCGGGCATCAGCAACGGGCAGGACGTGTACAACGTCATCCGCGCCGGCGCCGAGGCCACCGGCGCCACGAGCGGCATCCTCAAGGCCCCCGACCCCGCCGCCATGGCGCGCGAGATGATCGC
>JAAYZJ010000096.1 GCA_012514915.1 Lentisphaerota bacterium
CGCGCCCGCCGCCAGCTTGAGGAGATGCATTCCAGCTCCCGGATGCTATTTCTTGTGACGGTTGGCCTTCAGGCGCTTGTCGTGCTTGTGCTTCGCCATTTTGGCGCGACGCTTCTTCTTGATGGAACCCACTGTGTTCTCCTTGATCGGTGATGGCCTGAGCGGCCGCCGTGGCGGCCAACCCGTTACAGAATGATCTTGTTCAACGGCAGTTCGATGATACCCTGCGCGCCCGCCTGACGCAACGTGGGAATGAGATCCCGCACCTGGCACTCCTCGACCACGGTCTCGACCGCATGCCAGCCGGCCGTGTTGAGCGAATTGACCGTCGGCGTGTGCAGGGCCGGCAGCAGCGCCACGACGTCCTTCAGGCCGGCATCGGGCACGTTCATCTTCAGCAGCACGCGCGTCTCGGCCGCCAACGCCCCCGACAGCAGCATCGCAATCTGCTCAACCTTGGCCCGCTTGGCCGCATCGTCCCAGGCCCGGCGGTTGCAGATCAACCGGGTGGTCGACGTCAGCACGGTCTCGACAATCCGCAGATTGTTGGCCCGCAGCGATGAGCCGGTCTCCGTCAGCTCGACGATCGCGTCGACAAGCTCCGGCGCCTTGACCTCGGTGGCGCCCCAGGAGAACTCGACCTCCGCCGTGACGCCGTGCTGCTCGAGGTAGCGGCGCGTCAGCCCGACCGCCTCGGTTGCGATCCGTTTGCCCTGCAGATCCTTGACACCCTGGATCGGCGAGTCGTTCGGCACCGCGACCACCCAGCGCACGGGCCGCATGCCCTGCTTGGCGTACAGCAGCTCGGCCACCTCGACGACGTCCGAGTTGTTCTCGTAAATCCAGTCGTAACCGGTGATGCCCGCGTCCAGCACGCCGAGCTCGACGTAGCGGCTGATCTCCTGCGCGCGGATCAGGCGGCATTGCAGGTCGGGATCATCGCACGACGGTATATAGCTCCGCGACCCAACCGACAGGTTGAATCCGGCCTTGCGCATCATGTTGAAGGTGGCATCCTGAAGACTGCCCTTGGGCAAACCCAAAATCAAGCTCATGGTTCTACATTCCCGTTTGAAATCGTTTAGATTACCACGGGACCCCGGTTGCAAACAAGCGCAAACCGACACGGTGCCGAATAGCTTGACGCCCCCCATGACATGTGCGACGATGTATCAACATGGAACCGGACCTGATTCAACCCGAGCTGCTACCAAGCGACCCTCCGCAGACCGAGCCCGCGCTGTACGTCATTGACGTCATGCCGCTGCTCTACCGCGGCCATTTCGTTTTTCTCAAGAAACCGCGCCTGACCTCCACGGGAATCAACACCTCGGCCCTCACGGCCTTTGCCGGCAGTGTGCTCCAACTGCTCGAGGCGCGCCGGCCAAGCCATGCCGTCCTGGTCTTCGACTCGTCGACACCGACGTTCCGCCACACGCGCTACCCACTCTACAAGGCGCAGCGCCAGAAGATGCCCGAAGACCTGGCCGCCGCGATCCCCATGGCGCTGGAACTCGCCGCCGCCCTGCGCATCCCCACCCTGCGCGTCGACGGTTTCGAGGCCGACGATTTGATGGGGACCTTGGCGCGCCAGGCGCGCGAGGCCGGTTTGACGACCTTCCTCGTGACGCCCGACAAGGACATCGCCCAACTGGTCGACGCCGGCACCTTCCTCTACCGCCCCGGCAAGTCGCCCGACAGCGCCGAGATCTACGGCCGCGACGAGGTCTGCCGCCACTGGGGCGTGCGGGAGCCACGGCAAATGATCGATTTGCTGGCCATGGCGGGCGATGCATCCGACAACATTCCCGGCATCCGCGGCGTCGGCGAGAAGACGGCGCAGAGCCTGCTGGCCCAGTACGGCAGCCTCGAGGAGGTGCTGGCCCATGCGGGCGAGCTCAAGGGCAAACTCGCCGAGAAGGTCGCCGCGCATGCCGACGACGCGCGCCTCAGCCGCGAGTTGGCCGCGATCCGCCAGGATGTCCCCCTCCCCTGCTCCCTCGACGCGCTGGTGCGGCAGCCGCCCGACCGCGCGGCCCTGCGCCAGGCGCTGTCGAAATACGAGCTGCTGCAGATGGGCCGCCGGCTGCTGGGCGACGATTTCTCCATCGAGCAGCAGGCTTCCGGCCTGGCCACGCTCGCCACGACACCGCACGTCTACCGCTGCGTGCAAGCGGAGCGGGAGTTCGACGAGCTGCTCGACGCGCTGCAGCGCGCGACCATCTGGGCGTTCGACACCGAAACCACCGGCCTCGACCCCTGGTCGGATCGCCTGGTGGGCGTCTCGTTCGCCACGGCCCCCGGACACGCCTGGTACGTCCCCGTCCCGCCCGCCGGCCCCGCGCGCGAAGCGGTGCTGCAACGCCTCCGGCCGGCCTTCGCCGACCCCCGTCCCACCCGGGTGGGACACAACGTCAAGTTCGACCTCACCGTGCTGCGCCAGCACGGCATCCCCGTCGCGGGCGTCTGCCACGACACGCTGCTCACCCACTACGTGCTCGATGCCGCCGACCGCCACGGCATGGATCCCCTCGCGCGACAGCTCCTGAATTACGAACCCATCCCGATCGCCCGGCTGATCGGCGACGGCAAGGGGGGAACGGCCCTCAACATGGGCGACCTCGCGCCCGGGCAAGTCGTCGACTACGCCGCCGAGGACGCCGACGTCACCCTGCGCCTGCACGACCGCCTGCGCCCCGATGCCGCCCAGGCGGGGCTGCTCAAGGCGCTCGAGGATTGCGAGGAGCCGCTGGTTGCCGTACTGATCGAGATGGAGGCGGCCGGGATTCGCATCGACCGCGACGCCCTGCGTGCCACGGCCGACGAGCTGAACCGCGAGCTCGTGCAACTCGAGGCCGCGATTCTCGAGGCCGGAGGAGGCGGGTTCAACCTGAACTCGCCCAAGCAGCTTGGCGAGGTGCTTTTCGACCGCCTCAAGCTCGATCCCGACGCTGGCCGCACCTCCGGCTCGGGGCAGTACGCCACCAGCGAGGATGTGCTGCAGAAGTTGGTGGGGCGACACCCCATTATCGCCCGGATTCTCGACTACCGCGCCTGCGCCAAGCTCAAGTCGACCTATGTCGACAAACTCCCCGAGTGCATCAACCCGGCGACCGGGCGGGTCCACACCCACTTCAGCCAGGCCCTGACCGAGACGGGGCGCCTCTCCTCCTACGACCCCAACCTGCAGAACATCCCGATCCGAACCGCGCGGGGCAGGCGCATCCGCGCCGCCTTCGTGGCGCGCGACGACGACCACGTCCTCCTCTCCGCCGACTACTCGCAGATCGAGCTGCGGGTCATGGCCGCCCTGAGCGGCGACCGCGCCATGCTCGAGGCCTTCGCCGCCGGCGCCGACATCCACACCGAGACGGCGTCGCGCGTCTACGACAAGCCGCCGCTCTTCGTGACGCCCGAGATGCGGGCGCGCTGCAAAATGGTCAATTTCGGGATCATCTACGGCATCTCGCCCTTCGGGCTGGCCCAGCGGCTTGGCATCCCGCGCCAGCAGGCCGTCGAGCTGATCGACACCTACTTCGCGCGCTATCCCGGGGTCAAGCGCTACATGGAACAGAGCATCGCCCACGCGCGCGAGCGCGGCTACGCGCAGACGATCCTCGGGCGGCGCCGTTACCTGCGCGACATCGACTCGCGCAACGCCACGGCGCGCCAGACGGCGGAACGCAACGCGATCAACACCCCGGTCCAGGGGAGCGCGGCCGATCTGATCAAGCTCGCCATGGTGCGGATCGCGCGCGAGTTGAAGGCGGCCGGCCTGAAGACGCGGATGATCCTGCAGATCCACGACGAACTGCTCTTCGACGTGCCCTGCGGCGAAGTGGCCCAGGTGAAGCCGCTCGTGCGCGGGGCGATGCTGGGGGCTCTCGACCTCGGCGTGCCGCTGGAGGTCGAGATCGGCAGCGGACGCAACTGGCTCGAGGCGCACTAGCGTCCGGCAACCGGCTTGACCCGGCGTGGCGCATGGTCTACCCTTTCTGCATGACGATGATCGATCAGATTTCCGCCGGGTTGCAGGCCGTCCGGGCGCAGCGGCCCCTCATCCACAACATCACCAACTACGTGGTGATGAACTCCACGGCCAACGCCCTGCTGGCGCTGGGGGCATCGCCCGTCATGGCGCATGCCCTCGAGGAGGTCGAGGAACTGGCGGCGAACGCCGGCGCCGTGGTGCTCAACATCGGCACCCTCTCCCCCCCCTGGATCGAGGCCATGTTCCGCGCCGGCCGGGCGGCGCGCACGCACGGGGTGCCGGTGGTGTTGGATCCCGTGGGGGCCGGCGCGACCAGTCTGCGCACCCGCACGGCGCGCCGGCTGCTCGCCGAGGCCGGACCGACCGTGGTGCGCGGCAACGCCTCGGAAATCCTGGCGCTGCTGGAGGACGAAGCCCATGCCCGCGGCGTCGACAGCCGCCACACCGTCGACCAGGCGCGCGCCGCCGCCCTGCAACTGGCGCGCGCGCACCAGACCGTGGTGGCGGTGACGGGACCGGAGGATTTCGTCACCGACGGCACCCGCCAGGCGCGCATCCGCAACGGACACCCCCTGATGGCGCGCATCACCGGCAGCGGCTGCGCGGCCTCGGCCATCATCGGGGCCCTCGCCGCCGTCCAGCCCGACCCCTACACGGCGGCGGTGGCGGGGCTGGTCGTCTTCGGCATCGCGGGCGAGATGGCCGCGACCGACCTGCCGCTCCCCGGCACCTTCCAGGTGCGCCTGATCGACGCCCTCGACGAGATCGAGGAGAGCGAACTGCGCCGCGGCATCCGGCTCGACGAGAAGCCCACGGCATGATCAACCTGCGCCTCTACCTGGTCACGGACGACACCCTGGCGCGCGGACGTCCCCTGCCCGATCTCGTCGCCCGCGCCGTGGCCGGCGGCGTCACCTGCGTGCAGCTGCGGGCCAAGCGGGCGTCGTCGCGCGCGATGCTGGCCCAGGCGCGCGAGCTGCTCGCGCGGCTGCGCCCGCTGGCGGTTCCGCTGATCGTCAACGACCGGCTCGATATCGCGCTGGCGGCGGACGCCGACGGCGTGCATGTCGGCCAGGACGACCTGCCCTGCCGCGAGGTGCGCCGGCTGACCCGCCCCGGCTTCTGCGTCGGCGTCAGCGTCAGCACCGTCGACGAGGCGCGCGCGGCCGAGGCCGAGGGGGCCGACTACCTGGGCGTCAGCCCGGTCTTCGACACACCGACCAAGGCCGACACGCCGGCGGCGACCGGCCTGGAGGGCCTGCGGCGCATCCGGGCGGCGACGCGGCTGCCGCTCGTGGCGATCGGCGGCATCAACCCGGACAACGCCGCAGCCGTCCGCGCGGCGGGGGCCGACGGCCTTGCCGTGGTCTCGGCCATCCTGGCCGCCGACGACCCGGCCGCCGCCGCGCGGCGTCTCGCGCGCTGAGCGGCGCCGACGGGGCTGTGCCGGAAGAGACTCCCGTGGTTGTAACGCCCCTTTCTTCACCGCAGGATCAGATGCGTGCCCATCGGCGGCGGCACGATGAACCAGACGGTGCCGGGCTGAGCATCCGGATTATCGTTGCCTGTGCCAAAGCCAATGTCTATCTGGCCCAGATAGCTGGCGGGGGCGTTGGTGCTGGCGATCGCACTGCCGGTTTCGCCGGCCAGCAGTTTCTCTTGCAGGTAGGCCGGCATCCGCTTGTGCCACACGGCGATGCGCCCGCCGCCGCCCCCGCCGCCATGGGAGCTATTGCCACCCTTGACCGACAAAAGGGCGGTCGCCTCGCCGACAAACCGGTCACAATCGACGAAGATGCCGCCGCCGGCGCCGCCGGCA
>JAAYZJ010000097.1 GCA_012514915.1 Lentisphaerota bacterium
CCGGTGCAGGCCCAGCGTCGGCTTTTCCCACCGGAGGCCGTCGCGCGAGGTGGCCAGGAGGCCGGCGCCGTACCACATGCGCCACAGGCCGAGGGCGTCGTCGTAGATGACGGCGGCCGGGCTCATGGGGGTCTTCTCCCACGGCCGGTCGGCCGCGAGCCGCGGCGCATCGCCCACCTTTTTCCACGTGTGCACCTGCCGCGTCAAGCCGATGCTGTCGGCCAGCATGGTGTCGTCCACGAACATGACCGGCTCGTCGCCGATCGCCTTTACCGGATAGAGCGTGCTCATCAGGGTGTCCTTCAGGTCTGTTCCCAGGGCGCGTGCCTGGTCTATGCCATCGATGGCAGATTCTAGGTCTTCCCGCAGCCGGATGCAAGGGACAAAGGTGCCGCAAGTGTGACGGGGCAGAAGCCGCCAAGGGGGGCAGGGGGGCGCATGGCAGGCGAACAACACCTGATTGCGCGAATCCACCGGTAGGGACGCCTCTCCGAGGCGTCCGTCACGTATTGCCCGCCTCGCGATGCGCACGCCTCGCAACCCCGATCACTTGCCGCTCGCCGCCAGCGCCTGGCGCACGGCGCGCCGGACGGCATCGAACTCGGCGGGGGCGATGTTGTCGTGATCGCGCGGGGCGATCACGGATGACAACCGTTGCCGCAGGGCGGTTTCGCCATGCTGTTGACGATAAAGCGCGAAGAGTTTGATGTCTTCCTGCGCCTGGCGCAGCAGTTCCCAGCGTTGTGACGCGAGAAGCCGCCGGTTGCGCGCGTCGGGGTAGAAGAGCGAGGTTCCGCCGCTCCAGCCGGAACGGGTGAAGACATCGAACACATGGTAGTCGCGGTGGGCGAGATGCCCCCGGACCCCCGGCAGGACGTTTCCACCCCATTGATGCGACCAGTAGCCGCCGCCGTAGTAGGCCGCGCCGTCGAACCCTTTGGCGAAGCTGTCCCATAGGTAGAAAAAGAGCTCGGTCGGCACGCGGGTCAGGCTGGCGTAGGGCGTCGCACAGGTGTAGTTCCAGATCGTATCGCCCGCGGCGCGACGTTCGTCGAAAAAGCGGCGGTTAAAGCAGGCGGGATCGTCGGCGGGACGAAGCTGGCCGCGCCAGCCGGTGATCGCGCCGTTCCAGAGCGGACACCAGACATCGATCGTGCCGACCATCAGGCGCATCTGCTCCTCCGCCGTCCGGTTGTGGCAGACCGAGAGGCGGAAGCCGGAGCCTTTCAGCGGCCGGGCCAGTTCCACCCAGGCCGGGATGTCGCCCGGCTCGTCGCCGACCCGCGCGATCATCCTTTCCTTCAGGCCGCGCGCGTCGATCCAGGCGTTGAGCAGCGCGTAGAGCCGCTCGCGCGGCGCGCGCGTCTCGCCGGGCGCGGCGTGGCGTCCCAGGAGATCCTCGATCGCCCGCCAGCGCGAGGGGACCAGGCTGGTCATGAAGAGGCCGTCGAAGCCGCCGCGCCGGTAGGCGCCGATGATGGCATCGAGGCGCCGCGTGTCGAGGCGCACGGAACCGTCGGGCCGCAGCACCGCGCCCAGGTCGTAGGAGGGAAGCTGGGCGACGGTCACGCCGTGGCTCCACAGCAGCCGCCCCAGATCGGCGACCGCGTCCAGATAGGCCGCCTCGTCGTGCGGCGGCAGGTCGAGATAGAGCGCGAGCATGTCCTCGTTGTAGCCGTGCAGACTGTACATCGCATTGAAATCCATCTGCCACCCCTCGGGCAGGACGAGGGACTCGACCTCGAGTTGCACGGGGGTCGCGTGCCGGCCGCCGCGCCAGGCGACCTCGATGGCCCCCGCGTAGCGCCCGGGTGCGGCGGTGGCGGGCACGTCGATCGTCACCCAGAGCGAGACCATCCTTCCCTCCGGCCAGTGTGCGGGGAGACCCGGCCAGAGGGCGTCGTTGTTGGCCAGATGGCTGGTGAACGGCGCGGGCGCGCCGGCCGCCCGGATCGTCCCTGGGAACGGCATCGCGTGGGGGAGGGGATGCCCGTCGGGATGAATGGGTTCGTGCCCCTCGGGATAGACTTCGCCGCCCGGGCCGATGGCGGCGTAGGACCAGGCGATGTGGGCGACGGATCCGGTCAGCACGCTCCCGGTGTCGTGCCGCAGTCGAGTCTCCACCCGCACCTCCTCCAGCGTTTCGGGCAGCCAGACAAGGAGATGCGCTGTGGCCGTTGCCCGTCGCGGCGATTGCAGGTCGGTGGCGCCGCCGCGGGCGCGGCGCATCCAGGGACGTGCCCGGAGCGCCGGCGGCATCGGCCGGAACTGGGGGGCTTCGATGCGGGGTGGGGCGAAGCGCTCGCCCAGTTGACGGAGCGCCAGCCGCGTGCCGCGCGCATCCTCGCCCCCGGCATAGATGACGGACCGCCCCGTGCCGAGGAAGTCGTCGATCACGGCGATGCGTCCCTTGCCGGTGCCCGGGTAGTAGGCATCGGCCAGGGCGTGCCGCGTGTTGTTGGCGTAGACGATCCGGTTCTCGGATGGACTGCCGACCAGCACCAGCACGAGGTCATTGCAGTCGTAGCGGGAATACTCGCGGTTCAGGAAGGTGTCGAGGTCGCAGGCGCCGAGGAGCGGCACGCGCCAGGTGTCGGCCAGACGCGTGGCCTCGGCAAGGGTCTCGGGGGCCAGGGCCTCGCCGGCGACGAGGGCAATGTCGCGCTCGCGCAGCAGGCGGGCGATCCGCTCCCGGTCTGCTTCGGCGAGAGCGACCTCGCCCGTGAACGGCGGAGTTTCGGCGATCAGCCGCGGGGCGGTGAAAGCCGTCTGCAGCCGCAGGTAGTCGCGCGCGGCGAAAGCGTCGGTCTCGGGCGGCTGCCCGTAAAGCGTGAGCCGCATGCGCAGGATGACGGGCTCGCCGGGAACCGGTCGCACGCGGAAGAAATCGGGACGGATGTAGTTGCTCTTCGCGGAAAAGTTCGAGAGGCGCAAGGCCGCCTTTGATCGCGGGCGTCCGCCCGCCCCCGGCACGCTGGCGATCGTGCTGGCGAGGTCGTCGTGGACATACGAGAACGCCTGCCGGCCGCCGCGGGCGGCCACCCAGCAGGTGCCCATGACGTCGCTGTTGCGGTTGGTCACGCCGAAGTGGTTGGTCACCGGATCCGTCCCCTTCCAGGGCGGGGCGCGCAGTTGCCAGATATCGCCGCCGGCATTCACCGCGAGTTGCCCCGCGCTGCACAGGTAGAGTTCGCCGCCGCCGGCCGGGTCGAAGCGGGTCTCGATGTCGAGCACTGGCGATCCTGCATGAAGCGTCAGCGTCAGACGGGCGTTGCCGGGCACATTCGTATGCGTGCCGTACCAGAGCTGGGCGGGGCCTGCCAGTTCCAATCGCGTGTGCAGCGGGCCGCGCCAGAGACGGTGCGCGGGGAGACCCTCGAAGGACGCCAATTGCGGGTTTTGCAGCGTCTGGACGCCGCTGGCCACCGCGCCGCCCTCGACGGCGAAGTCGGTGAGCCAGACCTGGTAGAGACCCTGGTGCCGCGCCTGCCCGGCGGCGCGCAGAGTGACCGTGCAGCCGATCAGGTCGTTGGTCAGCCGGCAGCCGGGCGCGCCGGCCGACAGGGCGTTGGTTGCGCCCTGGATGACGATGGGTTGGCCGGGACGGAATGTCAGTCGGCGCCGGGCGCCCGGCGCGAGGTCGAGGATCGTGATGGCTTCGGCGCCGCCGCCGGGTTGGAGGTCCATCTGCGTCGGCAGCGCCTCGCCGGTGGCGGCATCGGCCAGCACCGTGGGCGCGGTCTGGGAGAGGGCGACGCGCGCCGCCTCGCGGACCGCGAAGTCGAGCGGGTTGAGGGCGATCGTTTCCTGGTTGGCCGCATGCGTCGATAGGGCGAGCAGCATCAGCAACAGCATGGCG
>JAAYZJ010000098.1 GCA_012514915.1 Lentisphaerota bacterium
CGATGAAGCAGCCCCGCGGACAGAGTTCGCACTGAACCATCACAGGCGTTATCTCCCCCAAAAGAGGCCGACCCGTCCGGGGCTTCGCCCGCGGGAGACCCTGACCAGGCGAGCCGGCGAGACCCGCAGGCTGACCTTGCTTGCAGAGGGTGAAGGCCTCGTGTCCTGCACATGGGGATCCGCAATTCCATCAGCCTGCCATGCACGTTTTCAGCGACAATGGTATTGTCGCATTCCCGGCAGGGGTTGTCATCTATTTTTCGGGTGGTGGACAAACGCATCGAAAACGAGGATAATCCCTTTGATCGGCCTGAGCGCGGCCGGTTGCCTGCCCATGCCGGGCAAACGGACAAGGCCGCGCGCAGACGGTGGACGGCGGGTTGACAGCACAAACACGGAGGAGTGCGGCATGAAGACCGGGCATGCGCTGAAGGCCGTTGATTCCCGGGCGCGAGCACCGTGTTGACAACACCATGGATTGAGACACCAACGCATGAGCAACAACCTTTCCGGCCATAACCGTCATCTGGCCATTTCCGGTGAGGAACGGGGCGTGCGCGGCGCCGAGACAGAGACAGTCGGGAAGGCCTTCGCCCGGCACCGACACGGCGGCCATGGCGTGCCTCTGGTCAAGGGCCCGCCGCCCTGCGGTATGCGCTGCTGGCGGTGGGCCTTGCGGCGGGTATGGCGTGCGGCGCCGTCCAGCCGGCGGCGGGGCCCCGCCCCGGGCCGCTTGCCGACGCCCCGCTCGCGGTCATCCGCCCCGCCGACTTCCTCGGCCCCGGGGGCACCGGCATCGTTGTCGCCGCGAAGGGTGCTGTTTTCGGGGCGCAGGCGGTGCCGCTGCGCGTGCCGGTGCGCGCCGTGTTCCAGATACGGCGCGCGGGCGACTACACCCTGTGGATCCGGTCGCACCAGCCGCCCGGGGCGGTGGGGACGCTGCAGGCCGAGCTTGCGCGGCAGGGCGGCGTGCTGGCGGAGGGGACGTTCAACGACGGGGCGGGGTCTCCCGCGCGCGGCGGAGCGGAGGCGTGGGCCGAGTATCGGCGCCTGGCCGTCAAGAACACCTCCCCGCGCCGGGCGATGGCCGACATGCAGGCATCGCTGGCGGGCGACATCAACCTCCATCTCATCCTCAACCGGACCGCGGGCGTGACAGGGGCGACCGACTTCGCCCCCTATCCCTTCCAGGACAGCATCGTCCGCACGATCAGCTGGAACGAGCCCGCCGGGCTCACCGTCTCGATGCAGATGGATCTCGAGGGACGCCCCGACAGGCTGCGTACCTTCCGCGACCACGCACGTGAGCATTACGACATGGCCATCAAGGCGGCGGGCGGGCGCCTGCACCCGCTCACCCGCGGCAAACTCTTCCTGCGCATGAGCGGCGACCCCACGAAGGACACCGAGGACTACCTTTTCAAGACCCTGCGGTTGCTCGGTGCGAACCGCCTGAACTCGGGGAGCGAGCCTCTGGCGGTGGCGGGACGCTATGGCTGGGAGGCCGCCGCTGGGGGGGCGGCGCGGATGGCGTGGCATCTCCCGTTCGACGAGGAGGAGTCGCGGCGAAAGTACGAGGAAATCTACAGCCATTACGCCAACCCTGCCCAGCGGGAGCTGTACCGGCAGGTCTCCGCCATGTGCATGGCCGACGAGCCCGGCGAGGGGGCGCGCGCGCAGATGAGTTCCCCCCTCTGGCTTTATGTCGAGGAGGACGGCACGCCTCCCAAATGGGTTGACCCGCCCGGTCTGAGCGCGCTGCACACCCGCGCGACCAATCTGACCGACTGCGTGCTCGAGGGGATGTTCCGGAAGACCGGCCGCATCATCGAGTTCCGCGTCGCCACCGACAGCCCCGAGCCGGCCCACTTTGCCTTCTGGCGAGTGGGCCCGAACGTGACCGGCGAACAGCAGCCCGAGAACGTCGGGGCGGGGCTCGATGTCGTCTACCGGCGCAACAAGCGGCATTTCACACGCGCCTTCATGCACAAGGCGGCGGATATCGACGACAAGCCGACCCGTTTCAAGATCGTCTACGAGCATGGCCGGGCCGCGCTTTTCCTCGACGAGACGCTGATCCACCAGCACGAGCACCTGCGGCCCGCCGGCGGATTCGGCTTCGCGAGCGACGCCAAGGAGATCTGGGATCTGCGTCTGCGCCCCGTCGGCGAGCAGGAGCGTCTGTCGATCACCGGCGCCGAGCCCGGCGGACAGGCGGCGCCCCTGGCACTCGCCGAAGACGGGGGATACGCTGCAACCGGCGCGCCGGAATGGGCGCGACCGAGCCCGCTCAAGGAGTGGATCGAACGAGAGTGGGTGATCGGCGAGGGGATGCCGCAGGCGCATGCCGGCTTCCGCAAGTGGCTTGCCGCGCAGGGCGCCGGGCCGGAGCTTGTCGGCGCCGGCGACTGGAAGGATGTCCGTATGCTGACGCTTGCCGATCTGGTGCGGAGCCCGGCCGATGCACGCCGCTACTACTGGAGCCGGCGCTACAGCGGGTGGCTGACGCCGCGGATGTGGTCGTTGGCCATGGACGGCATCCGCGCGAACTTCCCGAACAAGGATGTCATGAGCTATGTCGCCCTCAGCGGCGGCGGCCCCAACGCCTTCAACCACTTCCCCGTCGACATGTTCCAGACAGCCTCCCACGCCAACGGCCTCATGCCCGGCATCAGCGACTGGCACACAGGCAACACCGAGAGCCCGCAGGTCAACGCCTTCTCGGTGGCGATGTTCAACGCCGGCGCCAGGCGCCCCGGACTGCCGCCGGCCTCGGCCTCGATGATGCACTGCGTATCGACAACGGAGCTGCGCTCCTACGCAACCTTCGCCAACAATGTGAAGTACATCAGCTACTTCAACTTCGGCCCCGCCTACACTGGCGCGGCCTGTTGGTCGGACAGCTATGCCAGCTACACCGGCACGGCGTATCTCAACAACCGTGTCGCTCGCGTCGACGATCTGGCCGCGCCGGGGCTCATGCGTCCCTCGCGGGTGGCCCTGCTCTACCCGATGTCGAGCGACTACTGGGGCCACCTGAACATCAGCGACCGGCGCGCCGTGTTCCTCGCCCTCTCGCACGAGTACTATCAGCCCGAGATCGTCACCGAGGAGCAGGTGGCGGATGGTGCCCTCGCGAGCTACGACGCGCTCTACGTGCTCGATCCCCTCGTCCTCTCCGGGGCGCAGGCGCGTATCGCCGAGTGGGTCCGCGCCGGCGGCCTCCTCTGGGCCTGTTCCGACGCCGCCTCCCGCAACGCCTTCAACGAGCCCGAGGATCTGCTGGAGCCGCTGGCCGGGCTCCGTCGCGCGCTGGTTCCCTCCGCCGGCTGGCCGGCCTCGACGGGGCTCGAGGCCGAGGGCGACCGGGTTGTCGCGCCGGTCGCGGGCGAGGCGGCGTTCCGCCCGCACCGGGTGGTGGAAGGCAACCGTCCGCGGTCGGTGGACTGGCCGGGCGCCCGTGTCCGGGCGCGCTATGACGACGGGCAGCCTGCCTGGCTGGAGGGGACGGTCGGGAAGGGGAGGGTGGTCTATGTCGCCCACCGCGCCGGACAGTCCTACTCGGCCAAGGTCGTCCGCCACGGCGAGAAGCTCTGGGCCGACACCGGGCGCGGGCTGCTCACCACGCCGCTGCACGAGGCGGGTGTCGCCCGCGAGCTCGCGCTGTCGGTTCCCTGCTTCGGCGCCGCGCCGCTGGATGCGGCGGGCGGCACCCTGGTGGTGCTCTTCAACATGCGTCCCAATCCCCGCGAGGGGGTCGAGCTGACGCTGCGCGAGGCCGCCCCGCCGCACAGCGTGCAGATCTTCGACGGCTACCGGCTTGCCGACCTGCCCTACCGCCACGAGGCTGGCGGCATCAAGGCCGTGCTGCCGCCCTTCGAGGGCGGGC
>JAAYZJ010000099.1 GCA_012514915.1 Lentisphaerota bacterium
ACCCGGCGGAACGCGATTTCCTTGACCTTTGGAACATAGATCACATACGAGCTGCGCGGGTCGCCGTCGCGCGGCTGGCCCACACTTCCCACGTTGATGAAGTATTTGGTGCCGAAGAGGATCTTGACGTGCGTGGCGCCATCCGATCGGATGATCTGCGCCTGCTTCTCGAAGACGACCGGCACATGCGTGTGTCCGTGAAAGCAGATGGGCGTCGTCTGGTAGTTGAAATGCGCCTCGGCGTCGAGCAGATCGAAGACATAGCCCCAGCGATCCGGCATGTCCAGCGTGCTGTGCACCGCCGTCATGCCGCAGGCATGCATGATCCGCGACAGAGGAAGGCGCTGGAGCCAGTCGATGTTCTCCTCGCCGAGCTGGCGCCGTGTCCAGGAGATCACATTGGCCGCCAGCGGCTGGAAGTCGTCGAGAAACTCGTCATGCGAGCAATAGTGGTCGTGATTGCCCCGCACGGTCACGGCGCCGATCTCGCGGATCAGGTCGATGCAGGCGCGTGGGTCGGCATTGTAGCCCACCACGTCGCCGAGACAGACGAAGTCCGTCACGTGCTGCGACCGCGCGTCCTCGATGACTGCCTGCATGGCCTCCAGATTGGAATGAACATCGCCGAATATTGCATAACGTTGTTCCATGCGCGGGGATACTCCCTCTTCATCTGCTAGATTCTCAAGAGCAGGGCGGCTGTCGTCAGATCCTCGGAGACCGTCACCTTCAAATTCAAGGGTGCCCACTCGACCAGACGCACGGGTTCGCCGATCAATTCAACGGCGGCGGCGTCGTCGGTAACCTGCTGCCCCGTCTCTTTGAGCCTGGCATAGGCCTGCCGGATCAGGGGGACGCTGAACGTCTGGGGCGTTTGGACCGTCCAGAGCTTCGCCCGATCGACCGTCCGGCTGACGACCGTCCCCTTTTCCGCCAGCTTGACGGTGTCGACCATGCGGTGGGCCGCCACGCCGGACCCGTGCTTGAGCGCGCTTCGCACCGTCTCGCTGATCAGCGCCGCCGTCACAAGCGGCCGCGCCGCATCGTGGATCGAGACCGTTTGCACCTCCGGCGGCAGCACCTCGAGACCGTTCCGCACGGAATCCTGCCGATGGGCGCCGCCGGCCACGATCTGCTGCAGCTTGGAGATGCCGAACATCTGCGCCATCCCCTTCGCCGCGTCGATCCGTTCGCGCCGGACCACCAGGATGATCTGCTGGATATCCGCACAGGACTCGAAGGCCATCATCGAATAGGCCACCATCGGGCGGGGCCCGATACTGAGAAAGGCCTTGTCGTAGTTCGCGCCCATGCGCTCGCCGCGACCGGCCGCCACAATTATCGCCGCTGTCATAATGCGCTATTTTTTTCTTCCAGTTGGTGTCGACGGACACGGTGCCCGTGACACGGCAGCTGAACGAAGGAGACTTTATCAGGAGCGGGTCCGCGGGTCAAGGACGGGCTGACAGAACCCGATGACGGCGGCGCCAGTTGGAGAAAGCGACGGCGGAGGCGAATCCCAGTTCCCTGGCGATCCGCTTGCATGGCTGGCCGGCCGATACATGCGCCTGCGAAGCCGGATACATGCGATGACCACATGGTGCTTGATTTCCCGGGGGATCACTTCCATAATCAATCACAACATTCGGCCAGGTTTTGTCATTTCATCATGCAGTCAGGAACGCACCGTATGAAAACACGTGTTTTACTCCCATGGTCGGCGGGCTGGTTCATCCTGGTCCTGGCCTGTTCCAGTCAGGCGGCCACCCGGCTCGGCTCGGTTTACTTCGAGAGCTACGCCGCCTTTCAGGCGCAGGTGCAGCAGGCGTCCCAGGTGTTCCAGGCCCCCCAGCTCGGCATGCTGCCGATGCTGGTCGGCATGCGCCTGCCGGGCGCCGTGCAGATGAGCCATGAGAAGCCCCTCGCGATCCATATCATGGATCTTGGGCGCGGGCAGACGACCTGGGTCTTCGATGTCGCGCCGGCGGGCACGGCGGAGGCCTACCTGCACACCCTGACGGGCGCCGGTGTCGCCCTGCCGCCTCCCACCGACGGGTTCTACCTGCTGGAGAACGGGCTGGCCGCCCGCATCGCGGGCGACCGCCTGCTGCTGGCGCCGCAGGCCCGGCGCCCGGAGATGTGGTTCGGCGGCAACCTCGGCGTGATGCCGCCAATCCCCGACATGCCCGGCGCCGTGCGCGTGGCGATCGCTCCCGCGGCGATCGAGTCGATGCTGCAGCAGGCCAGGCAGCGCCTGTCGCAAGCCCCGGCGGGCGGTGTACCGGCTGCCGGGCCCAACGTCGATGCCGCCAAGAAGGTGCTCGACGTCTACGCCGGGCTGCTCGGGCAGATGGAGGGGATCTATCTGGCGCTTGACGTCCAGCCTGAGGGATTGTTCATCCGTTCGAGCCTGCTGCCCCGGCCGGGGAGCGATCTGGCGGCTCTTGTGCAATCGATGCAGCCAGCCTCCCCGCGCCAGCAGGCGTTCATCGACCGCGACGCGCTGTTCGCTTATATTTCAGGATCGGTCACCCTCCCCCCCGCGCTCAGGCAGCAGTTCATCGACCTCTATGTCGGCCTGTCGGGCGAGGAGTGGGGAACGCTGATTAAGGATTCGCTCGACATGGTCGGCATGCCTCTGGCCATGCGCGGCACCCTGCCACCCGGCCCGCCCGCCCTGCAGCTCCACGGGCTGATGGAGGTGCCCGATCCCGCCGCCTATCTGGCCCGTCAACTTGCCCTGCAGCAATCACCGGTGCTCCGCAAAGTGTCGCCGATCGTCTTTGCCGAACCGGTCGCCCGTGCCTACAAGGGCGTCACGATCCAGAGCATCTCCAACCGGTTCGACGAAGCCGCCTGGGAACGGCAGTTTCGCGCCTCGATGCCGTCCAACCTGCCGCCGGACCGCGCCGACGCGTCGCTGCAGTCGGCGCGCGGCATGCTGCAGGCGCTGCTGCCGGTGATCGGCGCCCGTGCCGACTACGCCGCGACCCCCGCTGGCCTGGCGTTCGGGCTCGGCGCGTCGAGCATGATCGAACAGGCCGTGGACAGCGCGCTCGCGGCCCCGGCGTCCGCCCCCGAAGTGGAACGGATCAGCGCGGTGCTGGCGCCGGCCGCGCCCGTCCATGCCATGGGCCGCTTCGCGCTCGGCGCCCTGCTCGACCGGGTGGCGCCCCTGCCCCTCGACGCCGCCGCGGGCACGGCGCAGGCCCCCGTCTCGGCCGAGGCCGGCGCCATCCTGTACGCCGACTGGAACGTGGGCGCGGAACTACAGTCGGTCTGGCTGCTGCCCGCCGGCGAAATCCAGGCGGTTCGCGCGCGCCTGCCGGCCATGAACCGCGTCCGGCCGCCACGCCCCCAGCCATGACCCGCGGTCACGATACGTTGCTGGATCGATGCATCCTGATCACGGGCGGCGCCCGCCGGGTCGGCGCGGCCATCGTGCAGGAACTCGCCGGGGCCGGGGCCGACGTGGTGATTCACTGTCATCGATCGCGGCGCGAGGCCGAGATGCTCGCCGCCCAGGTGCGTGCCGGCGGACGCCACGCCTGGGTGGTCGCCGGCGACCTGGGCGACCCCGATGCGCTCGATCCGCTGATGGACCGCGTGCTGGCGGCGACGGACGGGCGGCTCGACGGCCTGGTCAACAATGCGTCGTCGTATCCCGTGTCGCAGGTTCGGACGGTGCAGGCACAGGAACTCGATGCCAGCGTCCGCCTGCACGGCTTCGCGCCGCTCGTGCTGGCCCGGCGACTCGCCGCGCTCGGCCGGCCCGGTTCGGTCGTCAACGTCCTGGATGCGCGGATCACGATGTACGACGCCGAGCACGCCGCCTATCACCTCGGCAAGCGCATGCTCGATTCGATCACGCGGATGCTGGCACTCGAATTGGCGCCGCGGATCCGCGTCAACGCCGTGGCGCCCGGCGCCGTGCTGCCGATGGATCACGAGGACGCGTCGACGCTGGAGCGGCTGGCCGCCTTCAATCCCCTCGGCAGGCACGGTTCTCCCGCCGGCGTCGCCGCCTGCGTCCGTTTCCTGCTGGCGGCCGACTTCATCACCGGCCAGACGCTCTTCTACGACGGCGGCTACCACCTGAAGGCGGCAACCTATGGCTGATGCGCGTCTGGACCGGATCCGCATCCGCGACTGGCAGGTGGCCTGCATCCTCGGCGTGCATGCGCATGAGCGTCAGCGCCCACGTCCCGTCCTGATCGATCTGACGCTGGCTATCGCGCCGGAGGACCGCCGGGACGACTTGTCCCGCACGGTCGACTACGACGCCTTGCGGCAAACCATTCTGCACGCGGTGGAAACCTCCTCGTTCCACCTGATCGAGTCGCTGGCCGAATCCATCGCCTCGATCGCCCTGCGGGAACCGCGGGTCATCGAGGCGACGGTTTGCGTCGGCAAGCCCGGCGCGCTGCCCGGGGCGCGTACCGTGGAAATCGAACTGACCCGGCGGCGTGGAGCATCCCAGGCATGAACAGGCAACGTGTGGCGGAACTCGTCCGTGAACTCCTGATTGAAATCGGCGAGGATCCAGACCGCGAGGGGCTGCTGAAGACCCCGGTTCGGGTCGCCGACAGTCTGCAATTTCTCACCGCGGGTTATCGCAAGTCGATGCGGCGCGAGATCAACGGCGCCGTCTTCGAGACGCACACCAACAACATGATCATCGCCCGCGACATCGAAGTCTACAGTCTATGCGAGCACCACCTGCTTCCCTTCTTCGGACGCTGCCACATCGGCTACATCGCGCGCGACAAAGTCCTGGGCGTGAGCAAGCTCGCCCGCATCGCGGATGTCTACGCGCGCCGGCTTCAGATCCAGGAGCGGATGACGGAGCAGATTGCCCGCGAAGTGATGCAATCGGTCGATGCCGAGGGCGTTGGCGTGGTCATGGAGTGCCGCCACCTGTGCATGATGATGCGCGGCGTCGAAAAGCAGAACTCGGTGATGACGACCTCGACGGTGCTGGGGAGCTTCCACAACGAACCGGCCACGCGGGCCGAGTTCATGAACCTGTGCCTGCGCGGCGCGTAGCGGCGTGGACTGGAGCTGATGCCATGGGGTGCGCGGTCCCGTCGGTTCCGCGCGGGGGGGCTCCGCGGCTCAGAGGCGCACCGGGACGCCCTGCCCCTTCAGATAGCGCTTCAGCTCGGGGATCGAGATCAGGTTGAAATGGAAGACCGAGGCGGCCAGCAGCACCGTGGCCCCGGCATCGACGGCTTCCTTGAAGTGGTGCAGCGTCCCGGCGCCGCCCGAGGCGACGACCGTGACACCGGTCGCTTCGCGGATCCGGCGGATCAGCGGCAGGTCGTAGCCGGTACGCACGCCGTCCGTTGATTTGCTCGTCGGAAGAATCGTCTGGACGCCGAACCCGGCCACCCGGCGCGCCCACTCCACGGCGTCGACCCCGGTGCCGGTCCGGCCCCCATCGATGAACACTTCATAGCCGGAGGGCAATCCGGGGTTTTGCGCGGCATCGATCGCGACCGTGATCCGTTCGGCGCCGAAGGCCCGCGCCATCTCGGCAATCACCTCCGGACGCCGGAAGGCGGCGCTGCTCGTCGAGATCTTGTCGGCACCCGCCTGGAAGACGGCCTCGGCCCGGGCGGCATCGCCGATGCCGCCGCCGACGGTGAACGGGATCGTGGCGACCTCCGCCACGCGACGGACGACGTCCAGCAGCGTGCCGCGGCCCTCGATGGTCGCCGCGATGTCGAGCAGCGCGATTTCATCGGCGCCCGCGCGGCAGTAGGCCTGACAGCAGGCGACCGGGTCGCCGGCATCCTGGATCTCGACAAACCGTACACCCTTGACGACCCGTCCGTCCTGCATGTCCAGACAGGGCATGATGGTGACGCATGCTGCAGCGTTCATCGTGGGCTCTCCCGCTTCATATCGGCTTCAATGCTCGAAATAGGTGTACCCGCGCAGGCCCGATTCATAGGCCGCGAGAATCACACGCCGCTCGGCGGCGGTGATCCGCTTCTGCTTGACGGCCTCCTCGGCCAGCGAGCGGAACTGCTCCATGAGACGGGCGGGACTGTATTCGACGTAGGAGAGGACATCGGCGACCGAGTCGCCATCGACCTCCTCGAGGTACTCGATCTCGCCGTCCTCGTCGACGCGGATGCTGACGATATTGGTGTCGCCGAACAAATTGTGCAGATCGCCCAGCGTCTCCTGGTAGGCACCCACGAGGAAGGCGCCCAGCACATACGCGTCGCCCCGCTTGAACTCATGGACGGGCAGCGTCGGGCTGACATCGTGCAGGTCGATGAACTGGTCGATCTTGCCATCGCAGTCGCACGTGATGTCGGAGAGATACGCCAGGCGCTGCGGACGCTCGTTGAGGCGGTGGATCGGCATGATCGGAAAGAGCTGATCGATCGCCCAGGCGTCGGGCAGCGATTGGAATACGCTGAAATTGCAGTAGTAGACGTCGGCCATGATCGCCGGCAGATCCTTCAGTTCCTCGGGGATCACCTTGAGCGTACGGGTTTCGACGGCGATGCGGGTTAGGATGTACCAGAAAATCTGGTCGCCGAGGCCGCGCTGGCGCAGGGTGATCTGCCCGTGCGAGAAGGCGGAATAGATCTCCTCGCGGTAGAAGATGGCGTCGTTGAAATACTCCTGCAGGTTCTTGGACCGCAGTGTCTTGGCCACCTCGAGCAGGTTGGCGAGGGGCGCGGGAAGCGTCTCGGGGAGGTTTGTCGGCAGGGAGTTGACCTCGAAGCGGGCCGTGTCGAGCACGTTCATCAGCAGCACGGAATAGTAGCCGATCAGCGCCCGGCCCGATTCGCTGATGATCAGCGGATGCGGGATGCCGGCGTCGGTGCAGGGCTGCATGATCCCCTCGACGACGTCGGCGCAGTATTCGGCGATCTGGTAGTTGGCGCTGCTGGCGAAATTCGTCCGCGAGCCGTCGTAGTCGATGGCGAGGCCGCCGCCGATGTCGAGGATCCCCATCGCGGCCCCCTCCTGCACGAGGCCGATGTAAACCCGGGCGGCCTCGGCAATGCCGGCGCGGATGTCGCGGATGTTGGGGATCTGCGAGCCGAGATGGTAGTGCAGCATCTCGAGCGAATCGAGCAGCCGGGCCTCCCGCAGTTCGTCGACCACATCGATGACCTGCTGCGGTGTGAGCCCGAAGACGCTGCGCTCGCCCCCCGACTCGGTCCACTTGCCCCCGGCGTGGGAAGACAGCTTGACCCGGACACCGAGTCGCGGACGGATCTTCAGCGCCTTGACCCGTTCGCGGATCAGAGCGAGCTCGTCGGGGGTCTCGATGACCAGGATCGTTTGCAGCCCCATCTTGAGCGACGACAGGGCCAGATCGATGAACTCGGCGTCCTTGTAGCCGTTGCAGACGAGGAACGCCTGGGTGTCGCGCAGGCTGGCCAGGGCGATCATCAATTCGGCCTTGCTGCCGGCCTCGAGCCCGTGGTGGTAGCGGGCACCGAAGGTGACGACATCGTGTACGGCCTGCTGCTGCTGGTTGACCTTGATCGGATAGACACCGCGGTAGGTGTTCTTGTAGCCGTATTCCGCGATGGTGTTCAGGAAAGTCTCGTTAAGCAGCGCGATGCGCGAACCGAGCAAATCGCTGAAGCGCAGCAGGAGCGGCAGTCCCATGCCTCGCTCGCCCACGCCCTGGATGATGTCCGAGAGCTTGACTTCAACCTCGCCCGCCTTGTTGCTCAGCTTGACCGTGACATATCCGTCGGGCGAGACGCCGAAGTAGCCATTGGCCCATGCGTCGATGCAGTAGAGCTCGGCGCTCTTGCGGCTGTTCCAGGTGTTGAGCGCCTCGTGCAGTCTGCTCGTCATAGCGTGCATTCCAGGTGGTCGCGCTACCAGGCGCTGACCACCGCGTTGACAATCTCGTGGGCAGCCTGCCTGGCCGCCTCGGGCAGGGCGGCGCGGCGCGCCGTCGTCAGGTCGCCGGCGGCGCGGAGCGTCGCATCGCCGACGACGGTCTGCGCGACGATCGCCTTGCCCGTCGCCGCCTCGACGGCCTCGATGCGGGCCCGGACGACGACCCGGTATTCGGCGACGGTCTTGGGGCGGTTCTGGTCGTAGCGCATGGGGTCGAGGCGGTAGCTGAGCAGGGTGCCGCGCAGGCGGATCGCCGCCGTTTCCGCGCTTTGCAGACGGAGTTGTCCCTCGCGCTGGATTTCCTGCCGGATGGCGCGCTGCAGTTCGTTTTCGAGGTTCGGCTCACCGCTCTCGTTGGCGAAGGGTTCCACCATGATCGTGCGCAGATGGCGCGGTAGGGTCGTGCCGACCTGGTAGTTCACGCAGCCCGCGAGGGCGATCATCGGCACACAGAGGCGGCATGCCCGCCGCCAGGCGTTCAATGAGGGGGTGTTCATTCTCCGCTTCCTCTCGGTTCGGTGGGCGCTCCCGCCGCGGCGCCGGTCAACACGTCGATGCGTTGACGGGCAAGCCGGGCCTGCGGGGCATCGGGAAAACGCCTGATAAAATCTCGGTAGGCGGCAACGGCGGTTTCGGGGTTGAACCGGCGGTTGTCGTAGAAGGCGGCCATGTCGAAGTGCCGTCCGTAGCGGCGCGCCGCCAGTTCCTCCCGTTCGCGTGCGAGGGCCTCGCGGTCGGCGTGCGCCGGATAATCACGCAACGTGGCGTTCAGGGCCGCCAGCGCGCGGACATGGATGGAGTCGTCCTCGGCATAGCGTTGCGACAGCAGGTAGAGAATGTGGGCGCCCTCGGCCGCCGCCCTCTGGGCCTCGTCGCTGCCGGGGAACCGGGCGGTGACGCGCTCGAAGGTCGCCAGCGCCTCGAACCAGTCGCGGTCCCGTCGCAGCAGGTCACCAGCCGCGAGCAGCGCGGCGGCCGACCCGGACCACTGCGGCGCGTAGTCGGCGATCAGGAGGAACATGTCGCGCGCCCGCGCTTCATGGCCCCGTTCCAGCGTCTGTCGGGCCAGCCCCGACATTCGCTCGAGCATGGTGGCCAGCGCGACCTGGTCGGGATAGAAGTGAATCAGGTAGCGGTAGTCGTCGAAGGCCCGTTTCAGCCGGCCGCGTTCGGCATGCACCTCGGCCAGTCGCTGCTGCGCAGCAGCGGCCTCGGGCGCGTACGGCCAGCGCCGCACCAAGGCATCGCAGGCCTTCGCCGCCGCGCGCCGCTCCTTCTGGTGTTCCAGCCGTCTGACCAGCTCCCACTGCCGCGCGGCCGTGGGCTCGGCTGCCCGGCCGAAGAATAGGCCCGGGGTTTTGCGTTCGAGGGTCTGGGTGGCCGCCAGCGGCGACACAATCAATTCCTCGGCCGGCGGCTGGAAGGCCGCCTGCCGCGGGGGCGGCGCGCCATGCGCGGCAGAGGCAACGGCAAGGCCGCCGCTCGACGCCAGCAGGATGGCAACCAGCCAGGCCCGCGCGCCACAGCGCCCGGGTGGCCGGGCCTGGACGACGGTGTCGGGTCGAATACGCTTGATTCGCATAAACATGCCGCTTAAAATGAAAAACCTATTCCGCCGTTTTACCGTCGCGGGTGGCCCTCCGTGGTTCCGTGCCAGAGCCAGACCGCGAGTCCGACGTGAAGGTAAGAGTAGCACATGAATGGGGCGTATAGAAGCATGAAAAAGATTCTCATTCCCACCAAACTCGACGCCATCGCCGCGCAGACGCTCGAGGCGACCGGACGGTACGTTGTCGTGCAGGACGCCACGGGCACAGTCGACCAGCTGGCGGCGGCGCATCCCGACGCCTACGCGTTAATCGTCCGCAGCGAACCCGTCACGGCGGCCGTGATCGACAGCCTGCCGCAGCTCAAGGTCGTCGTCAGGGCCGGCGCCGGCACCGACACGATCGACACCAAGTATGCCCGCAAGCGCGGCGTCGATGTCATGAACACACCCGGTGCGAACGCCAATGCCGTGGCCGAGGAGGTCGTCGCGCTGATCCTGGCCGACATGCGGCACGTGATCGCGGCCGACGCGTCGACCCGCGCCGGCGGCTGGGAGAAGAAGGCGTTCATGGGGGCGGAAC
>JAAYZJ010000100.1 GCA_012514915.1 Lentisphaerota bacterium
GCTGTCGGTCGCCCGCTTCCGTCGCGTGGACGGCTACACGCATTGGCAGGTCACCGAGGGCGATGCGCTGCCCAATCCCGGCGCCGAGTTCTGGACCTCCACGTTGACGCCCCCGGCAACGGTCTCGTTCACGCGCCCCGCCGTCGACACCAATGTGACGCTGACCGCCTGGTTCACGAACCTGTCGATGCAGGTTGCATTGCTTGGCGACCCCACCAGCATTGCCTACACCACCGTGCTGCCGCAGCCCTCGCTCCGGACAAGTCTATCGCGCGAGCTGGTGCAGGGATCGTCCGTGATCGTCCATCCGGCGGACATCGATGCGGGCAGCGCGGGAGGAACCGTCCAGGGTGAACCACTCGGCATGCATCGCGCGATGGTGACGGTGCGGAGCGGTCCCGACACCGACGGCGCGCCGGACGATCCCTGGATCGCCGTGAACCAGGCGGGCGAGTACACCCTGGGTCTCTCACTGATGAATGAGGCGGGCAACACCAGCGAGTCGGTCGAGAGCTGTGCGCTCTCGGTTGCCGCCTTCTCCGGCGCCTTCCGCTGGACCGGGGTGGCGGACAGCGACTGGTTCAACGTCATGAACTGGTTACCTAACGGGGTGCCCGGGGACGGGCACGACGTCACGGTTGGCAGCGGTTCCGTGGAGGTGACGAACGCGACCGCGGCGCTGCGGTCGCTGATCGTTTCCAACGGGGCAACCCTCGCGGTGTCGGGCTGGCACAGCGCAATCCAGGCGACGGACATGACCCTGGCGGGAACGGTCACGCACGCCATCAACGACGTTGCCGCGACCAACAGCCTGGGGCTCTGGGTGCCGCAGCACCGCGTGCTGTTGATCGGCTCGAACATCACGGTGGCGGCGGTCGGACTGATCGATGCCAACGGCAAGGGCTATCGCAAGATGCAGGGGCCTGGGAGCCGGGGCGCGTTGTCCGGCGGTGCGGGGCACGCCGGCGAGGGCGGTTTTACCCATGTCCACGGCAATCACGGCGGTCCGGGGTATGGCGATCCCGCCGTCCCCGGGCAGCCGGGCAGCGGCGGCGGCCACGCTAGCTACGGTTCTTCGGGAGGGGGCGCCGTCCGGATTGCCGCCAGCGGCGCCGTGACGATCGACGGGACGATCCAGGCCGATGCGCTCCACAGTTCGGGCAGCTATGGATCGGGAGGCTCGGGCGGCAGCATCTGGATCTCCTGCGAGACACTCAAGGGGGCCGCAAGCGGAGTTCTGAGCACGAAGGGCGGCAATGGCTGGTATTGGGGCGGCGGCGGCAGCGGCGGACGGATCGCGGTTGATTACGACACTTCCGCGCAGGCGGCGCTTTCCCGTCCGGCGATCCGTTTCGACGGCACGCCCGGTACGCAGCCGACCGACAACTGGGAAACCTTCCGTGCCTGGATGGGAAGTCTGCACCTGCCCGACACCCGGTTGATCGATGACGAGCTGGCCGGCAAGCAGTTCCAGTGGGTGCAAGTCCACATCCCCGGCTGGGCCTGCTGGGAGCGGGAGGCGCTGATCCTGGACGACTGCGTGCTCGGGCTGGCGGAGGGCGTCGCCCTCACCGTCACAAACAGCCTGACCCTGACCAACGGCGCCGCCCTGCATGTGCATGCCGCGCCGGTGGACAACGTGCTGACCGATTTCGGGCTGGAGGTTTGCGTGGGCGGCAACCTGAACGTGCATGCCGCGTCCTGGATCCTCCCCTATGCCCAGCCAACCAATGGTGCCGTGGTGCGCTTCACGGTGGGCGGCGATCTGTTCGTGGCCGCCGGCGGCGGCTTCGACGCCAACCGGCGCGGCTACACGCGCGGCTACGGCTACAACACGATCATCCGCGGGGCGGGGCATGGCGGCCACAGCGGCATGGGCTTCGACGGGGTCGGGTGGAGCGAACCGTATGGCGACCTGGAGTATCCGGTCCAGGCCGGCTCGGGCGGTTCGGCGTCCCACGCGGCGAGCGGACGGGGCGGTGGCGCGATTCTCCTTTTCGTGGAAGGCGATGCCGAGCTGCACGGCAGTCTCCTGGCCGATGGCAGCTGCGGCCCATGGCAACGGCGGCTCCGGCGGGTCGATCCTGGTCGCCTGCCGAACCGTCCAGGGAAGCAACAGCGCCCTGCTCAGCGCCGATGGCGGCCTGGCCGACGGCAACACCGGCAGCGGCGGCGGGGGGGCGGATCGCCATGCACTACGATCCCGTCGCGCAGGCGGCCCTGCCCGTGCCCCCGATCCGCTTCTCGGCCTTCGCCCCGAAGAAGACGACAGCCAACATTTACCGCATCAACGCCCAGGATGGCACGCTCTGGCTGCCCGATAACCTCTGGCTGACGGAGCGGCTCGACCAGGGACGCTTCCGCAACGTGCGGCTCTTCACGCCCGTCCTCGACCAGTGGGCGCCCGCGTCGTTGACGCTCGACGACTGCATCCTGATCATGCCCGAAGGTTACTCGCTCGCGATCGCGGGTGACCTGGTGATGACCAACGATGCCGGGTTGCACCTCTCCGCGGCGCCCACGAACGCCACGGGGGCGCGCTACGGTGCCGAGCTGCGGGTGGGGCGCGATCTGCTTCTGTTCGAACACGCCTGGATCCACCCCCAGGCGCACACCAACGACGGCGCGATCGTCGGCATCCGGGTCGGGCGCCACGTCGCGATTGCCGCTGGCGGCGGGATCGACGCAACGGGACGTGGCTACCAGGGCACGAGTGGCAATTCGAGCGGCGCCGGCGCGGGCCGCCACTCCAACGCCGGGGGTGGCTATGGCGGAACGGGCGGCGTCTACACGGGATTGACGTACAGCGCCGCCTGGCCGACCTACGCCGGGCGATCCTATGGTTCCCCTGTGCTGCCGTTACAGCCGGGCAGTCCGGCAGGCTGGCGCGGACGCAGCGGATACGGGGTCGGCGGCGGCGGCGGAGCCATCCACCTGCTGGCGGGCGGGACGGTCCGCCTCGACGGCACGCTCGCGGCGGACGGATGGAACGGCTGCTACTGGAGCGGCAGCGGCGGCAGCGGCGGGGCGGTGTTCGTGGCCGGACGGCGTGTGTCGGGCTGCGGCCGGATCAGCGTCAAGGGCGGGGCCGGCACGGGCGATGGCGGTTCGGGCGGAGGCGGGCGCGTCGCCATCTGGTACGGTATGGGGCTTGCCGAGATCGCCGCCCGCCTGGAACACAACATGCTGGTCGATCTGCAATGGCACGCGCCCGGAACCCGTTTTGCCGGGCAGATCGATCTCGGCTGGCATGCCCCCGCTTCGACGCGGGCTATTCCACCGGCGGAAGGCAGTGCCGGTTTGTACTGTCGTTCCGCCACGATGCTCATCATCCGCTGATGACGACATCCATTGGCAGGTGACCCATGACCTTGATCGGCGAACCGCACGGCACGGCGCTTGACATCGCACCGACAACGATCCAAAGGGAAGCCATGATGAAAACGAAAGGCGCGGGCGCCTCGCTGCTGATGCTTTTACTGGCCTCGACCGTTCCGCTTCGCGGCGCGGAGTCGGCGACGTGGCAGGCCTCCTATCATTTCCCTTCCGGTTCGCTGGGCCCGCTGGCCGTCCACAAGGGCTTTGCCTATGTCATGAACGCCTGGACCCGCGGCGACGGCCTGATGGTGTTCGACGCGCGTCGTCCGGAA